>NZ_KI519444.1:48952-158685 GCF_000482505.1 Leptotrichia trevisanii DSM 22070 | reverse complement strand
CGGCTTTATGATTCTAAAAATATGCGAAATTGTATCATGGGAAGGTGTTCCATGCTTTAAATCCAGCAACTGAGTGAAGTATTCCTGCCTAAGATCAAGAAAATATTCAATTTCAGTGGCATCCTTACAGCCAGACAGGATAGCAAAAATCGACATTATGATGACATCATTCAATTTATACATTTTTCCTTTATTTTTTCTAGTATCTTCCAAATTTTCAAAAAAATTCAATATTTCCAGTTTCATGGCACGACTCCTTTTTTCTTTATTATACTATACTTGGATAAGATTATTTATTTTAAAAAAGAAAATTTTAACATGCGATTACCCTATTTTTTGAAATTAAGGTATTGACAAATTTTTAAAATTATGATATTCTAATTAACGTAGTCAATATGGGACTGTAGCTCAACTGGTCAGAGCAACCGACTCTTAATCGGTAGGTTGTGGGTTCGATCCCCACCAGTCCCACCATCATCTTCTATAAAATATAATATTAATGTATAATAAGAGTATTCAGGCTCTTATTTTTTTTACTTTAAAATTTTAAAAGACTTTAAAATAAAAAATGTGGTATAATTTGTTGAATAAAACATATTTGAATATAAAAATAGCTAAAGATAGGAAATATTTAGCAGTGAAAAATAAAAAAATGAAAAGGAGTAAGTATTTTTTATGAAAAAGAATATTTTTAAAGTGTTAGTATTAGCAATTTTATTAGGAAATATTGGATTTGGAGAGTATATTAAAAAGAATGGAAGAGTTTATTATAGGCAAGATGAGTCTTATTCTGATTTGGAAGAAGTGAAAAAAAGTTTTAGGGAAATTGAAAAGGAGGGGAATTTTTATAGAGTATTGGATATTCAGTATTTTCCAGCAGATATGGATACTTTTCAGGATATAAATGGTGAATATGGAAAGGATAAGGATAGGGTTTATTTTGAGAAAAATGAAATATATGAAGCTGATTTAGCAAGTTTTGTGATTGTTAAAGGAAATATTTCTAAAGATAAAAATTTTGTTTATAATATGGGAGATAGAATTTATCTAGAAGATGATGATGAATTTATTATTGAAAACGAAAACTTGAGAAAAAAGATAGATTCTATCACTTTAAAAGTATTTAATTCGCCTGATAAAAATAGTGTCCGTTATATCGGAGATAAAAATGGGATTTATTATGTATTAAATGATGCTCAAAGAATAAAAGGAGCTGATTTTAAAACTTTTGAAGAACTAGGATATTCTTATGCAAAGGATAAAAATAGCATTTATTTTGAAAACAGAAAAATAAAGGGAGCAGATATTTCAAGTTTTGAAGTTTTGAATGACGGGTATGCAAAAGATAAAAACAGTTTTTATTTAGAGGGGGAAAAAGTGAAGGGTGTCAATAAAAACACATCTAAAGAACCAAGCGAAAATATGGCTCAAAAAGGTAGAACTGTCATAGGACTTTTGGAAATTGATGATAACAACGTATATAACATTGATGAGCCTTTAAATATAAGTCCCAAAAATTTTTCCTTAATTGGTGAGAGAAATGATTATGTAAAAAATGACAAAGGTGTATATTTTATAGATATTTACAATGTATCTAAGCCAACTACAGTGGAAAAGTTACCAGTAAATCCAGATAAATTTCGAGTTATAAAGAAAAATTACCTAAAAGATGACAAAATTGTCTACTATAATAGCAATCACGGCAATATGAAAGTTGAAGGTGCAGATGCCGCAAGTTTTCAGGAATTGACAGAAAATTATGGAAAAGACAAGAATTATATTTATTATGGAGAACAAAAAATCGAAAATTCAGATTCAAATAGTGCAAAAGCAATAACTGATATTATTTTAAAAGATAAACACAATGTCTATTACATTGGGCAAAAATTAGAAGGAATTAGTGATGCAGAAACTTTTGAGGCAATTAGCGATGTGAAAGGACTAAATGGATTTTATGCGAAAGATAAACACAATGTTTATTTTATCTCAGATTCAGACTTTTCTAAAAAAGTAAAAAAATTAGAAAAATTGAATGTTAATAAAACGAAGGTTTTGAATGAGTATTATGTAAAAGATGATAAAGAAGTTTATTGCCTTGGAGAAAGAATTAATGGTGCAGACGCTAGAAATTTTAAAGTGAAAAATGAGTATAGTTCGCAAGGGGAAGATAGAAATCATAAATATGAGTATTGTAAAATAACTGAATAAATATTCTAATTAAAAAAATAATTTTTAAAATATTATTTTTAAGTTTTCAATTCAATTTATTTTCTGCTTTAAAAGAATTTGAAGATATTGATATTGAAAGTTCTGAAATTAATAGTTGTAACAGTTATTGCATAACAATCTTGCCACAATTTTAATTATTAGGATAAATCTTTACTGCAAGATAAGGATTTGCGGCAATGAGCAATCCTACGAAAATAAATAAAGAAAAAGCATAATAATATGAAAAAATATCTATTAATCAAAATATCTAAAAAATAATAAAAAACAATTTAATTGAATGATTATGAATTAACCTTATTATAAAAACTTATTCTTATTTTTAAACGAGGTTTAGTATAATATTGTGATTTATATTTTCAAAAATAAAAATTAAATATATTGACTAAAATTTAATATAGGGTATAATTTATAATGAAAAACAAAAAAATTAATAAAAAACAGGAGTGGTTGCTATGAAAAAAATCAGAGTATTTTTATTATTTTGTTTAATGTTTCTTATTGGATTGAATTTATTGGCAAATGACTGGGAGTTTGGTTCGGAAGGTGGGCATATTGTGCCAATGAATATGTCTGATATTGCTATAAAAAGTGAGAAGCTGCATTTTAAGCTGGAAAAGGTGAAGAGTGAGTATGGGTTAGAGAGTGAAATGGTGGTAACTGTTAGGTTTGTGTTTGACAGTCCTGAGGCTGGGGAGAAATATATTGGGTTTATTACGCCCGAAGGCGGGAATGATGAGTGGGATGAAGTAAATCATTTTAAAAATTTTAAAACGGTTGTAAATGGGAAAAATGTAAACACAGTTTCCTATAGACTAACCGATTTTGTTCCAAAGGACGTAAAGAAACTTGAAGAAGTGAAGAAATATTTTAAGGAATATGATGAAGAAAAGGCAAAAGAGGAAGCTGATTACTATAAAAGAAGCTATGTTTATTATTTTAAATCGAATTTTAAGAAGGGTGAAAATGTAGTTGAGCATAGTTATCGTTACGATGGAAGTGGCGGTGTTGGAGTTAATGATTTTAACTATGTTTGGACGACTATTTCAAAATGGAAAAATCAGAAAGTGGATGATTTTGAAGTAATTGTTGAGCCGGGAAGTGCTTTGATTGCAATACCTGAAATAAAAATGAAAAATGGAAAAAATATAGAGTGGAAATTGGTTGGAGAGGGGAATATTGATTACGGATATAAAGATTATTATGATAGAGATGGACAATATAGGATGCTTTATGCAAAATTAAAAAATGGATATTTGCATTTTAAGACAAAAAATTTTGAGCCTAAAGATGAATTTAGCTTAGTAGAAATAGCATATATAAATGGTAATCACGCTTTTCCTGAAAAAACTGAAAAAGGCTTTAAATATAGAGATGATTTAACACAAGCAGCTTACCGTGCGGAATATTTACCAGCGGATGAATTTAAAGAACTTACTAATGAAGACTTGAAAATAATGAGAAATTATCCTTATGCAATGGCAGGTTATGATTTTTCAGATAAAAAATTGAAAGATTATTTTTCAAAATTCTTGTGGTATATTCCAATTGGAAAAAATGTAGAATTGGGAGAAGATGACTATGAAGTTATCAATAGTGTGGATAAGATTATAAAAAATAGGAAAAAATAAATATAGAAATTATTTATTTAAGATTATAAAAGTTTAGAAAAAAGTGAGATGATAGTCATGAAAATAATCAAAATATTTTTATTATTTTGTATAATATCCGTATTTGGAGTAAATTTACTGGCAAATGATTATGAATTTAGATCGCAAGGTGGACATATTGTTCCGATGAATGTATCGGATATAGCCATAAAGAGTGAAAAAATACATTTTAAAAAGGAAAGTGTTAAAGCCGACTATGGAATGGCAGAGGGAATGACAGTAACTGTAAAATTTGTATTTGACAGTCCTGAGGCCGGTGAGAGGTATATTGGATTTATTACACCTGAAAGCGGACAGGAAGAATGGCTTAGTGATCCAGAGAACAGAGAAGAAGCAAACGAAGATTATAATTTCAGAAATTTTAAAACTTCTGTAAATGGAAAAAATGTAAGTATGAAAACATATAAATTGACAGATTTTCTTCCGAAAGATATTAAACAGCTTGAAGAAATAAAGAAATATTTTAAGGAATATGATAAAGCAAAAGCAAAGGCGGATGCTGATTATTACAGAAAAAGCTATGTTTATTTTTTCAAGGCAAATTTTAAGAAGGGTGAAAATGTAGTTGAGCATAGCTATCATTATGGTGGAATCGAGGGTTCTATTTCTAATGATTTTAACTATGTATGGACGACTATTTCAAAATGGAAAAATCAGAAAGTGGATGATTTTGAAGTGATTGTCGAGCCAGGAAATGCTTTTATTGAAATACCGGAGATAAAGATGAAAAATGGAAAAAGAGTGGATTGGGAATTAATTGGGGAAGGAAATATTGATTACGGATATAAAAAATATGATTGGGAATTAATTGGGGAAGGAAATATTGATTACAGATATAAAAAATATGATGATAATGTAAAAAGTAGAGTTCTTTATGCAAAATTAAAAAAAGGATATTTACGTTTCAAGACAAAGGATTTCAGTCCTAAAGATGAATTTAGATTAAGAGAAATACGTAATCTGAACCTTGAGGATTATTTTCCTGAAAAAACTGAAAAAGGTTTTAGATATACAGATGATTTGATGCAGGCAGCTTATAACGCAAGATTATTAAAAGAAGATGAATTAAAGAAGATTTCTGATGCTGATCTGAACATAATGAAAAATTATCCTTATGCGTTGAAAGGTTATGATTTTTCAGATAAAAAACTGAAAGATTATTTCTCAAAATTTTTGTGGTATGTTCCTATTGGAAAAAATGTGGAATTATATGAAAATGACTATGAAGTTATTAAAAGTGTTGAGAAAATTATAAAAAGCAGAAAAAAATAGAAATTATAAAAAGTTGCTTGACTTTTATGATGATGTACTGTATTGTGTACACAGATGGAAGGAGTGATTTTTATGACAAATACAAATGCAACTAATTTGAGAAAAAATTTATTTTCTTATTTAGAGTCGGCAATTGATTATAATGATGTTATCAATGTGAATACTAAAAAAGGAAATGCTATTATCATTAGCGAAGCTGAATATAATGGTTTATTAGAAACTCTATACTTGTTATCAGATCCAACATTGAAAGAAAAAATTGAAGCGGCAAAAAATGCTTCTGATGAAGATTACGAGGCTTTTGAATGGTAGAAGAATACAAAATTTATATTTTGAAAAAAGCTAATAAGGATAAAGAGAAAATAAAGCAATTTCCAGCATTAAAAAATAATGTGGAAAAATTAATAAACCTTATAAAGAAAAATCCTTTTCAAACACCACCGTCCTATGAGATTTTAACTAAAGATTTGAAACTTTACTATTCAAGAAGAATTAATAAACAGCACAGGCTAGTGTATGAAGTTATAGAAGAAGAGAAAAGAATAAATATCATTAGTATGTGGATACATTATGAAATTTAAAAGCAGAATAAATAAATTGTGAAAGAATACAGGTTACAAGTAAAATTGTAGCCTTTTTTGTTTTGGCAAAAGATGTTATAATAAGTGTAAAATAAAAATCGGGAGATGAAGTTGGATATTGAAGTTAAATTGAATGAAGGTATGAAAAAATATATTTATAAAATATGGGAAAAAATGGGAAATGAAGATAGAACAGAATATGATGCTGCACTTGAAAATTATAGGAAATACTTGTTGAAAGAAACCACAAAAAATCCTGAGGATGTTTCAGTCGTTTGTCAGTTGGCGGGAGTTTGCTATTTGAGTAGAAAATGCGACGGTATAGAAATTTTAGAAACATTTTTGAAAAGGAATTTTGATATTTTGACAGAAGATGAAAAGTTTAGAATATATGCTGATTTGGCTTATTTGTGTGAAGATATGGGATGTATGGAAGAAAAGGCTGTTGATTATCTTGAAAAAGCAATAAAAATTAATTCAAATAATGCAGACATTTATTACAGACTTGCAGGTATTTGTTTTTATGCTAAAATATATCAAAAATCTCTTGAAAATATAGAAATTGCCTGCAAAATGAGTGATAAAACAAAATACAGTTATGGATATGCACTGATTTTGATTCAAAATAAAGAATATAAAAAAGCTGAAAAAATTTTAGATGATTTGTTAATAGAGAATCTAGACAATATTAAATATCATTTTTACAGAGATCTTTGTAAAATTTATTTAGGAAATAAAGATACTGGAAATATAGAAAAACTTTTGGAAAAAATAAAAGAGTTTGAAATGCTGGAGAAAACAGATTATGAAAAATATTTGAATTGGTTGACGTATGAAGGTTTTAACACCATTGATAATGGTGATATAAAAGATTTATATTATTTATGTGGTAATTATGAAAAATATTGTAAATATGCAGAGAATGTTAATTTTAATTTAGAAGCAAATTATATGGCACCGTATCTTTATTCTTTGAAACAATTGAATAAATTTGAGAAAATAGACAAAATATTGAAAGAAGCTGAAAAAGAAATTTTTCAAAATATTAAAGAAATCAAGACTGATGAAGAATATCGGAAAGATACAACGGAAGAAGAACTTTTGGAAATGATAGAAGATGAAAAACAGAAATTGAAAAACATTAATTTAGTGCTGGAAAAAATATTGAATACAGATTTTAAGCCTAAGGTAGAAATATTTATGTTTTTTGAAAATGAATGTTGGTTACTTGATTGTCCACAACATTTGATAATTGATGAGAATTAGGAGGGAAAATGATAATTTTAATAATGGGAGCTTCTCATACTGGAAAAACTAAACTTGCACAAACCCTACTTGAGAAATATAAGTATCCGTATTTATCTATTGATCATTTAAAAATGGGGCTTATACGAAGTGGGCATACCGAATTGACGGCTATGAGCAGTGATGAGGAATTAACAGATTTGTTATGGCCAATTGTTTCGGAAATGATAAAAACGGCTATTGAAAATAAGCAGAATTTTATTGTTGAAGGGTGCTATATTTCGTTTGACTGGAAAAAAGATTTTGAAAAAGAATATTTAGAAAATATAAGATGTATTTGTCTGGTTATGAGTAAAAATTACATTAATAAGCATTTTGATGATATAAAAAAACATGCAAATGTTGTTGAAAGTCGGATAGATGATAGTTATTGCACATTGGAAAGTGTTTTGAGAGATAATGACAAAGTGTTAAAATTATGTCAAATTCATAATATTGATTATACGCTTATTGATGATGGGTATCAATTTGATATTGAATTGTAAAAGTTTCAGGTGTATTTGATTTTTTATTGTGGTTTGAAATATTTAAACAAATTAATTGTGTTTGTGCTGGTGGAAAATGAGCAGGTGGATTATTTAATGGAATTGGAAATATAAAATGAGCATAGGTTAAAATTTTTCTAGCTTTTGCATTTAATATTGTGAAAAAATATGATAAAATATATTCAAAAGATGTGAAAAATATAGGTTAGTCAGAAATGTAGAAATGCTGAAGGAGGAAATGATGAAAATATTAATTGTAGGTGCTGGTGGAAGGGAGCATGCGATTGCCTGGAAACTTTCTCAAAATGAAAAGGTGGAGAAGATTTTTATAGCTCCAGGAAATGCCTGCGTAGAAATGCTGCCAAATGCAGAAAGTGTGAAATTAGGCTCAATTGATGAGTATATTTTGTTTGCAAGAGACAACAATGTGGAATTGACTGTTGTGGGAAGTGAGGAATTGCTTGTTCAAGGTATTGTGGATGAATTTCATAAAAATGGACTGAAAATATTTGGGCCTGATAAGAAGGCTGCGATTCTTGAGGGAAGTAAGGCTTATTCTAAGGATTTTATGAAAAGATACGGGATAAAGACGGCAGTTTATGAAATTTTTGATAATTCTGAAAAAGCTAAGGAATTTTTGAATAACTGGAAAGATTTTCCTGTGGTTATAAAGGCTAGCGGGCTTGCAGCTGGAAAAGGTGTTATTATTGCTCAAAATCTGAATGAGGCAATTAAGGCTGTGGAAGATATAATGGTTGATGAGAAATTTGGAAATGCTGGAAGTCAAGTTGTAATCGAAGAATTTCTGGATGGAGTGGAGGCTTCGATTTTATCGTTCACAGACAGCAAAATTATTGTGCCACTATTATCAGCAAAGGATCACAAAAAGATTGGAGAAGATGAAACTGGGTTAAATACAGGAGGAATGGGAGTTATCAGTCCAAATCCTTTTGTTACGGATGAAATTTTTGAAAAATTTAAGTCAGACATAATGGAGCCAACTTTGAAGGGAATGCAGGCCGAAGAAATGGATTTTGCGGGAGTGATTTTCTTTGGGCTAATGATTACGAAAAAGGGCGTTTATCTGCTTGAATACAATATGAGAATGGGAGATCCGGAAACTCAGGCGGTATTACCACTTCTTGAAAATGATTTACTTGAGTTAATAGAAAAATCTTTTGACAAAAAATTATCGGAAGTTAAAGTTAGCTGGAAACCATTACATTCATGCTGTGTAGTAGCCGCTGCTGGAGGTTATCCAGAAAGTTACAAAAAAGGCGATGAAATTACAGGAGTTCTTGACTTTAAAGAAACTGCTGACAACAAAGTGTTTATCTGTGGAGCAAAAGTTGAAGACGGAAAATTGTTGACAAATGGTGGAAGAGTATTAAATGCCGTAGCTTTGGGAAATACATTGGAAGAAGCACAGAAAAAGGCGTATAAACTTTTGAATAGTATAAATTTTAAGGGAATGTATTTTAGAAAAGATATTGGTGGAAGATTTTAATAAAAATTGAAAAAATATTAAATAATAATATGATAGAAAAGGCTGTTGTTTGGACAGTCTTTTTTTGAAAAAATTCATAGTCAATGCTAAATAACATTAGAAACTAGAAATATTCGCTATATAAATGGGGAATAGTATGAAATAAATAAAAAGTACACTTAAAGATATTTATTTATCCTCAAAGTGCACTTTTTTGTTTAAAAATTATTTATTTCCAAAAATATTTTCAATTAATAATTTTCATTTACTTTATATTTTAAAACTCTAGTTGCATTTAATACAGCAAGCAGGGCAACGCCAACATCGGCAAATACAGCTTCCCACATTGTTGCATCACCGAAAAGTCCTAGAAGCAGGACAATTAATTTTACAGCAAATGCTAAAGTAATGTTTTGCCAAACGATTGTTTTAGTTTTTTTGGCTATTTTCATAGCAGTTACTATTTTTGAAGGTTCGTCGTTCATTATTACAACATCGGCAGCTTCGATGGCGGCATCACTTCCGACACCTCCCATTGCGATTCCAATATCGGCTCTGGCAAGTACAGGAGCGTCATTTATTCCATCTCCGACAAATACAACTTTCCCTTTTTCACTTTTAGTCTTGTAAATTTCTTCCAGCTTTTCAACTTTCTCATTTGGAAGCAGTTCAGCAAACACTTTGTCAATTCCAAGTTTTTGGGCGATATTTTTACCAATTGCCTTGTTATCACCTGTTAGCATTACAATTTCTTTTATTCCATTAGCTTTCATTCCTTTGATTGCTTTTGGAGAATCTGCTTTTATTTCATCAGAAATCAGGATATTTCCGATATATTGTCCGTCAAATGCAATGTAAATTACGGTTCCTAAATTTTCTTTTTCAGTAAATTCAATATTTTCAGAGTTCATTAATTTGGAATTTCCAGCCAAGACTTGATGATTATTTATGTTAGCTTTTATTCCAAATCCTGAAATTTCTTCAAAATCTTTTACAATGCTTTCATCAGTTTTTGTAGCAGAATTTTCATATTCAGACACTATTGACTGGGCAATAGGGTGAGTAGAAAATTTTTCAATGTGTGCAGCATATTTTAATAATAAGGGTTGTGTCAAGTCAGTTTTATTATTTTCAAAATCATTTATTTTTACATTATTTTCAACGTTAATTTCAGTAACTTTGAATACACCTTTTGTTAAAGTTCCAGTCTTGTCCATAACGATACTTTCCACATCGTTCAATGCTTCCAGATAATTTGCACCTTTTACCAGAATTCCGTGTTTTGAAGCACCGCCAATTCCACCAAAAAATCCTAATGGAATAGAGATAATTAAAGCACATGGACAAGATACAACAAGGAATATTAAAGCACGGTAAATCCAGTCGGTAAATGTTGCACCTGAAATTAATAATGGAGGGAAAATTGCCATAATCAAGGCTGTAATTACAACTGCTGGAGTGTAATATTTTGCGAATTTTGTAATGAAATTTTCTGTCTTTGATTTTTTACTGCTTGCATTTTCCACCAAGTTAAGTATTTTAGAAACAGTTGATTCAGAAAATACCTTTGTAACTTCGATTTCTATAAGTCCAGTCTTATTTATAAATCCACTTAGGACGTTATCTCCTGTTTTTGCTTCACGTGGCAGTGATTCTCCTGTCAGGGCAGAAGTGTCAAAAGTTGAGCTTCCATTTATAATTTTTCCATCAAGAGCCACTTTTTCTCCTGGTTTTACCACGATAATGTCAGCAACTTTTATTTCTTCAGGATTTACTTTTTTTATTCCATCGTCAGTTTTTAAGTTTGCATAATCTGGACGAATATCCATTAATGCTATAATAGATTTTCTCGAATTATTAACTGCGATGCCTTGAAACAGTTCTCCAAGCTGATAAAACAGCATAACAGCCACACCTTCGGGATATTCTCCAATAGCAAATGCTCCAACTGTTGCAATTGCCATCAAAAAGTTTTCATCAAAAACTTGTCCTTTTAAAATATTTTTTAATGCAGAAAGCAATACATCGCCACCAATTATTAAATAACTTACTAAAAAAACAGCAAATTTAGGAATAAATAAAGGTTTTGGAATAAAAATTCCTAAAACAAATAAAATTCCGCCAATTAACAATTTTTTCTTAATCTTATCAGTATCTTCTTCTCCATGAGCGTGAGAGTGGCTGTGATCATGGGAGTGGGCATGGGCATGTGAATGGCTATGGCTGTGAGCATGAAGTTTTTTGGTAGAAATCTTTACTCCGTTCTCAATTTTATTCACTTCAGCCTGAATAAATTCTGCCAGCTCATCCTGTGAAAAATTCTCAGACTCCACAATAACCCTTTTCCCAAGAAAATCAACAGTAGCCGCCTTAATTCTCTCCAGCGTATTTAATTTACGTTCGATCTTAGCAGCACAGTTAGGGCAGTCTACCCCTTCAATAAACAGCGTACATTCATTAGTTTTCATGAGCCTAACCTCCGTTTTTTTTATTTATCAATTTTGTTTTATTTAAACATATGAACATCTATTCATATATAGTTTACTATATTTTATAATTATTGTCAACATATTTTTTGCATAATTTTAAAGTTATTTTATCAGGGTGTATTACAATATTTCAACAATTATTTTAATAAAAATTAAATGTTCTAATCAAAAAAAAAAAAATGAAAGGGTATTGTTAGAATGGTGTGATATAATTCATTAAATTTTATTATGAAAATTATATTATGATTTAATTTGATAAATATTGGAGTTATCATGATAAATTGTAAATATTATAGGAAAAATGAGTATTTTTTAACTAAAAAAATAATTTGATGTTTGAAGATATTAAGCGAAAAAACTAAAAATCAAATTTGAAAACAGCTTTTGTTTTACTAAACTTTAATATAATTTAAAATTTTGTAATAAAATAATTTTAATAAAAATAGGAGGTACTAAAATGAGATGTTATTTTTTTGAAAAAAATTCAAAAGTGCAAAATTATCTAGGAAAAGTAATGATGTTAGTAGCAGCTCTTATGATAAGCACGATTTCATTTGGAGTAAAATTGGGAACGGTAAAGGGACTTTCAAGATTGAGTAATTATAATAAACTTAAATATATTGATGTAAATGCTATAACAAATCTTCAGATAAGCAAAAATGGAGAAGTAATTAATCCTAGTACAAATTTTGCTGGAGTTGGAATTGCTAATCACAAAGGAAAGATAATAGGAGTTTACTTTTATAAAAATGGAAAACAGAATGGAAAAAGTTATGTTTACTATGATAATGGACAAGTTTATTTGGAAAATGAAATCAAGAATGAAAAATATGAAGGGGAAGGAAAGTCATACTATGATGATGGGCAACTACAATCAGCAAGAATTTATAAAGATGACATAATACTACTTTTAAAGAAATATAAACATGACGGAAGTTTAGATTTTACATATACTCAAACTTCTGGATATAATGGAATAATGACATATCATAAAAGAGAAGGAAATATTGAAACTGTAGAAAAAGTTGAGGCTTCATATAGAGAAAAAAATGAAGGACGTGTTTTAGTTGTATCAATTATATTTACTAAAAATGGGGCATTTCAAGTTTATAACAATAAAGGAAGATTGATTCGGGATGGAGTTTATAGAAATGATGAGATTGTAACTTCAAATAAAGTGGACAAATTTTCAGGATTTATTTTGCAGGATGGAACTTATAAAGTGAATGTTGAGAATAGAGACTACTTTTTCCAGACATTGAAGGATTTCAAAATGAAAGGATTAACTGAAGAATTTTATAAGGGAACTGTTGAACTTTTCGGGAGCAAGCCTTACTGTTCTTCAATAGGAATGTTATTTGTTCACTATCGTATATTTAAAGATGATCCTGTTACAGATATTATAGGCTCATATTTATTAAAAATATCCAGAGATGCCAAGAAAACTGCAAAGAAATATACTGAATTAAATGACAACGATTTTCTTGTGAAATACTACAAGACTAATTGCAAGGTTCCTTCTGAAAGCAAGTTAAGTTTTGTTGAAAACTTGGAAGTTTCTAAAGAATTTGAATCTAACAGGAATCCAAAAGAAATAAGGGAATTTTTTAAAAATCCTGTAATTAAGTAAGATAAATTATTTTTAAATTATGGTTTTTATAAATTAGAGACATATCATAAATAGTTAGGAACAATATTATTAAAATACAAATATTCAGAAAGGAAGTGTAAAACTTTATGAAAAAATTAGGAGTAGCAATTCTTATGCTTGCTTTTATAATATCTTGCGGCAATAAGAAAGATGAAACTGGAAATGGTAAAAATTCTGCAACTGCCAGCACAGTTAAACAGGAAAAAATACAAAATCCGCAAGGGCCGACGGTTGCGTTAAATCAGGCGGACTTTAAAATAGAGAATGATTTTATTTATTATCAGGGGAATATTTTTAATGGTAAAGTTATATTTGATAATAACGTTAAAAGTGGGTATATTTACGTAAGTAATGGGAAAATTGAAGGGGAAGCAGAAATAAACTATAAGTTAAGTGGAATAAAGAGAACTGAAGTTTATAAGCAAGGAAATCTGGTTAGTTTTTCTGTAACAGAAAATGGTATAACTACTGAAATTGGTTTGACTGCTGATTCTAATTCAAATTCATATATGTCAAAAAAGACTCCTGCCACAGTTAGTACAAAGTATGGAAAAAATTCGTATTTTATAAATCTTGAGAATGCGACTGGAAGAATGGAGATAAATGGGAAAATTTTTGATAATCTGAATGCGGATGTGGAAGAGGAAAATGTGCAGTCAATAAGTTCAATAATTTCCGAAAATGGCGGAAATTACAAGGTTAAGTATATTTATGATATAACGCAAGGAAAAATTCTTGAGAAAAAATATAAAATGGATTCTAAGAGTGATAAAAGCGAAGTATTGTCTGAAATACGGGAACTTGCTGATATTAATATGGAATTTAGCAATGGAATGAGAATGTTTGGAGAACTGCTTGATGCTTCGGTTGCAGCATCTCAAATGCCACAAAATGCCGCTGTAACTCCACAACCTGCTCCAGCTCCTGTAAATACAGCGACACAGCCTCAACCTGCTCCAACTGGACAAGACAGCGACTTGGAACTTTTGGACAGAGTATACGATGAAGTAATGCACAAAAATAATACAGCGATATTGAATACTTTTTCCAAAGAAAAGATAGGATATATAAGAAATACAATGTTTGCTAAAAAAGGGTATAAATTTAAAAATCCGAAATATGCAAGTTATTTTTCACAAAAAAGCTGGTATAGGGGCATATATGACAGTGATGAAATATTAAGCCCGGAAGAAAAAAGATTTGTTCTTATATTGAAAGAAAAAGAATAGTCGTAGCTTTTCAATTCAAATTTTAAAATAATTTTACTATATTTAGGAGGAAAAATGGATAATAATAAAAATATAAATGATACAGAGAACAATGCAAATAATTCTGTAGGAAACAACATAAATAATCAGAAGACAGGCAGTTTAATACAAGTTGGGGAAATAAAACTGCTGTTCTGGCTAAGTGCAATAATTTTTGGAGTGCTGGCATTTGTACTTGTGAAAATGTTCAGTATTTTTGGACAGATTGGTGGTGGAAATCTTGGCGGATTGCTGGGGGAAGCACAGGGGGCATATAATTCGCTAGGCTTGATAATTATTGTCCTTATTGTGTTTGGAGTTGCAAATATAATAAATATTGTTGCCGTATTTAAAATAAGAAGTGATGCGTTACAATCAAATGTTATAGGAAAAATGAAACTTCCGAATTATGCAAATCCGTTTAGGCTGGCAATCTGCCAATCTGGAATAATTATTTTGGTTATACTTGGAAAATTGGGAATTGCGGATATATTTGGAAATCTGATTATAGTTTTATATCTGGTTGGAATTTTAGGATGTCTTGTTTTTTCTTTGATGACATTGTTAAAAAATTATCCCATTGTATTTGATAAGACTGGTAATGCAGCTAGTGCGGCTAACAATGTGTCTGTTAGAAACAACACTGATAATTTTGCCAATACAGTTAATAATAAAAATGTTGAAAATAATATAAATAATGTTCAAAATGATATTCAAGGAAATGAAAATATTTCAGTTGCAAATAATCCTGCAAGTAATTTTAATAATAATTTACAAAAGGGATTTTTGGATAATCTTATGGCAAAAGATAATGCTGAAAATAAACTTTTCTTGAAAATAATATTCTGGTTAAGCGTTGTCGTGTCGGCTATGCTACTTTACGGCGGAATAAAAGCAAACGGATTAAATTCCAATGCAAAGGATTTTGCGGATAATGCCAGTTCAGGAAGTTTGGAAGGTATGTTTAATTCGGGAGTAAAAACTCTTGGAGAGGGAATGGGATTTTTGTCGCAGGCAAAAACGATGCAGGGGATAATGAACTTAATTATGATTGCCATAATTGCTGTTTCTGTACTGATTTACCTGAAAGCAAAAAAGGAAAATAATATTCAGAAATTAAAAAATCTGAATTATTACTTTATTGGCGGACTAATAATTTTTGGACTGCTGGAAATGTATTCAGTAAATGGCGTTATAAAGGCTCTTACTTCAATTTCAGGTGCATTTGGAGCATTGACAGGCTCAGCACCAAATTTTGGGCTGGTAAAAATTTCGATAGTTGGAACATTTATAGCAGCTCTAGGTTCAGCGGTAACCAATTATCTCTTTGTTTTTAAAGGGAAAAATATAGAAACTGACGATATAAAATCTGAGATTAATACAGGAATAGAAAAAATAAACGCATTGGATCCTGAAAAAAAGAAAAAATATAAAGCCATCGGATTGGGAGCTGTCGGATTAATTGCAATATATTATATATGTGCAAACTTTATATTCTTAAATACTTTTGATGCAAGCAAATACTATACAGTCCAAATTGACGGAGTTTCAGGAAAAGCTGTGGCGACAACAGTTGTAAATCCTAATTCTCCACTGGAAAAAATTGCAGGAACTGGTAAAAAGCCAAGCAAAACTGATGAATTTGCAGAATCTGGACAAGTTAATTTTGTATTTTCTCAGGCAGAAGGGCTAAAAAATGGGGATGTAGTAGACGTTACGGTAGAATACGACAAGGAAACAGCAAAACGTATGAAAATCCGTACAAAAAACACAAAATTCAAAGTAAAAGTTGAAGGGCTTCCAGAATACGCCACAGAAGTAAATCAAGTAAAAGACTTGAAAAATTATGTAACAAAAGTGGCACAAAAAGAACTTGAAAAGAAAGTGGAAGCAGACAAATACAATAACTTTAATTTATCAAATATATATTATAAGAAAAACGAAGATGGAAACTTGGAAATCAAATATTTCATTCAAAAAACTACAACTGGATTTTTTGCAGGCGAAAGTTTTGAAGCAATCGGAATAGGTAACATTGTTCTTGACAAAAATAAAAACATCGTTTCTTATGAAAATTTAAAGCCTAAGAATAGTTATGGCGGAGATCAGTACAATAATTTGGCTGAAGTGGAAGCAACAATGGCTTCGGAAGGGTTTACGATATTAAATTAATTTTATAAAAATAAAAATATATAAGAGAGGAAAGGGATTTTTTATGAAAAAAATGATTTTATTATTAGGAGTTATGCTAAGTTGTGTGGCATTTGCAGGATATGAACAGGATGTATTAAAAAAGATGACTCCGATAGAAAGAAAATTAAGAGCGGAAGCAGATAGCGAGCCATTGGGAATAGCAGTTGATATACTGGATAAATTGGATAAGTCCTGGAAAGCAGAAATGAATAAAATTTATAACTTGTATTCAAAAAAAGTTTCTGAGTCGGAAAGAAAAAAACTTGCACTAGAACAAAAAAATGTAGAAAAAAAGGTTGTTAATCTTGATAAGGAAAGAATAGAATCAAAAGGTTTTGGAAATGGTGCAATTATAGAGTTTCTTAATGACACAACAGAAATTTATAAAAATAGAACTCTTGAGTTGGCAAAAAGATATGATAAATTAAATAAAAAATAATATCACAGAAAGGAGAATGTTGTGCCTGAAAACTTTATTTTAAATATTTTTAACAAATATTTGAACTTTTTGATTTCAAATTATTTTTCAATAATGGAATTTTCTATAATAACAAAAATTATTGTACTGGCTATTATTGCGTTATATTTTTATGGGATAGTTGAATCAATTAAATTTAAACCTATTGAAGGCGTTACAAAGGGGAAAGTCTGGATTACTTATGCTATGCTTTATGGACTTTTTGGTATAGCTGTTGGGATATTTTTATTTTTTGTTGCAGGAGCTGTATATATAGTTGCATATATTATTCTTGGAGAATTTGCCAGATTAAATTGGCCGTTTAGAGATATAGGGTGTGTAGTAATATTATCTTCATCTTTATTTGGAAGTTATAGTATTTTTATGGTACAAACTGAAGAGTATTTAACTGATAAAAAAAATATTGGAAGAGAAGAAGCTACAACTACAAAAAAATATATACTTTTACTTTTGAAAATGATTGGAACAGCAGTTTTAATAGTGGTTGCATTACCATTAGCATTGATGGGGGTAGCACTTTATTTCTTATTTAAATTTTTAGGAATTACAAGTTTTTATATACGAGATAAACAAGATAGCGAAACTCTAAGTACGTATGAACTGCAAAGAAATAGAGGTGTGCATCCTGATAGAAGAATAATTACTGAAAAAGAAGCAAAAGAAATTAAAGAAAGGCAAGAAGCTAAAAGAAAAAATTTTGAGTAAAAATAAATTTTTAGAGTAGAATAAAAAAATATAATTATAAAGCAAAGAACGAAAGGGATTTTTTATGAAAAAAAGACTAATTTTAACAACATTATTAATGCTGTTTGCAGTAACAATCCCAGCAAAGGCAGATTTTTGGAAAAAATTAAAAAATGCAATAACTGGAACTGGATCAAGCAATTCATCATCTTCATCAAATAGTTCTGGGAAAAGTGGTGGAACTAGGGGGTATTTAATAACAGATGAATATGGAACTAAAATCATTGTAAATCCTTTTGATAAAAATGATTATCAATATGAAAAGGATATATATTCGAGAGAAAGAAATGCTATATATAAACATAGAGATTTGCAAGGAACAGGAACTAAAGTAAATTATATAGAGTGCAGAATAATACCAGGAGGATTTTTATATGAAATAGGACGTAGGTCATTTTATGGATATGTCGAATTTCCAGTATATGAAATTATAGATTTTATCGATAAGCGATATGTACTTGGATGTTTTTCAAGAGATAAATCAGGTAAAGAAAAGGAAATTAGCGGTGACATATATTTAGATCATAATTTAGCTATGCATATTTGGGATAATCAACTGACAGTAACTACGTTGGCAATGAAAAACGGAAAGGCAGAAAATGGAAACTTTGCATGGTTTGATTCAACAAATCCTGAAGCTGAAATCTTTATTAATGGGAAAAAATTTAATTAACTTTAAACTTTCGTATTATAAAAAATAATATTTTTAGGACAAATCTTTTGACATTGGAGGATTATTGGGGAATCTAGTGTTAGAAAGGTTTGTCTTTTTGATTTTTATGAAAATTAATATTGACTTTTTATAATTTAATGTATATACTATATATATACGGATAAAGGAGGGATTTTTATGACATTATCGACAACTATTTCCAAATGGGGAAACGGACAGGGAATAAGACTTCCCAAAACTCTTATGGAACTTTTGGAATGGGAAAATAATGATAAA
Organism: Leptotrichia trevisanii DSM 22070; assembly: GCF_000482505.1. Lineage (NCBI taxonomy): Bacteria > Fusobacteriati > Fusobacteriota > Fusobacteriia > Fusobacteriales > Leptotrichiaceae > Leptotrichia > Leptotrichia trevisanii. Next base: position 139,909 of record NZ_KI519444.1, on the reverse strand, counting down.
TTAGAAATTATTGTGGAAGAAGGTAACATAAAAATCAGAAAAGCTGAAAATAAAAGAAAAAGAAAAAGCATAGAAGAGCTTTTTGCAAATTATGAAGGAGAGTATAAAGCTCAGGAAATAGATTGGGGAGAACCAAAAGGGGAGGAAATATGGTAAAACAGGGAGATATTATAAAAATAAATTTTAATCCACAAGCAGGACATGAGCAGGCTGGTTATCGTCCTGCTCTTGTAGTAAGTAATAATTTTTTTAACGAAAAGACAAATTTAACTATTTTATGTCCTATTACAAATACAGAAAGTGATTTTCCACTTCATGTAGGTTTAGATGAACGTACAACTACAACAGGATTTATTATGTGCCAGCATATAAAGGCACTTGATATAAATGCAAGGCCATATAAATTTGTTGAATCAGTTCCTGAAGATATTTTGGAGAATGTAATTGATATTATTTTTTCTGAAATTGAGATTTGTTAAAGAATTAAATAAAAATTTTTATATGATATAACACATAAAAATTGAAAAGGAGTGAAGAAAATGAGTAGATATTTTAGAGATTCTTTGAATGAACAGTTAAAAGATGAAGAATTTAGAAAAGAATATGAGAGTCTTGAGGCTGAATTTCAGATTATAAGAGAAATTATTGTGGCAAGAAAAGATAAAAATATTACGCAGAAAGAATTGTCGGATTTGACGGGGATAACTCAGGGAGATATAAGTAAAATAGAGAATGGAAATGCTAATCCTTCATTAAAAACATTGAAAAAGCTGGCAGCTGCATTTGGTAAAAAGTTAGTAATTTCATTTGAATAATTTTAATTTACAAAGGCACATTTTACAAATATCAGGCATTACTAAAAGGCATAATCACTAATAAGAAAAAAGCATTTGAAATTATAAGGGATATTTGTTAAAATCTGGGTGTAAATGTAGTGAAAATTATTGAGAGACAGTTTGATGGATTATTTAGATAATTTAAAATATAAAATAAACAATGACATTGATTCAATCGAAGATAAAATTTTAAGAAGATTATTTAAAAAATTAATGATGGAAATATTGGATTCAAAAGAAATAGAATTAAAAAAGTACAATTCGTAGATTTATTGCTAACAGTGTGGATTTTAATAGTTTAGATATTAAAATAAGTGATAAAATTCTCAAAAATAATAATTTATATTTTAAAACTGGACAACAGTAATTTACTAAAAATATTTTAATTAATAATAATTTTAGGAGGGAAAAGATGGCATTAGAAAAGGTAAATTCGCCAGAGGATTTGAAAAAATTGAATAAAGAAGAATTGGCTGTACTGGCTCAGGATATTAGGGAGGCAATGCTTCACAGAGTTAGTAATAAAGGGGGACATGTGGGGCCTGACTTTGGAGCAGTTGAGTTAATAATTGCGTTGCACAAGGTGTTTAATTCGCCTGTTGATAAATTTGTGTTTGATGTTTCGCATCAATGTTATCCACATAAAATTATTACTGGGAGAAAATTTGGATTTTTAGATTTGGATAAGTATTCGGAAGTTTCGGGGTATACCAATCAAGATGAAAGTGAGCATGATTTCTTTAAAGTAGGGCATACTTCAACATCTGTGAGCTTGGCTACTGGACTTGCTAAAGCGAGAGATTTACGAAGTGCAAAAGAAAATATAATTGCAATTATTGGGGATGGTTCTCTTAGTGGCGGTGAGGCATTCGAAGGGCTTAATGTGGCTTCTGAACTTGGTACAAATATGATTATTATTGCAAATGACAATGATATGTCGATTGCTGAAAATCACGGAGGGCTTTACAAAAATTTAAGAGAATTAAGAGAAAGTAATGGACAGGCTCAAAATAATTATTTTAAATCGTTGGGGCTTGACTATGTTTATGTGGATAAAGGAAATGATTTGGACGCTCTGATAGAAGTTTTTGAAAGGGTAAAAGACATTAACCATCCGATAGTCGTTCACGTGCATACTCAAAAAGGAAAAGGGCTGTCTTACGCTGAAAAGGATAAGGAAACTTGGCACTATGGAATGCCTTTTGATCCAAAAACAGGAGAAAGCAAAGTAAATTATTCTGGCGGGTTAAGTAACGATACTGCTGAATTTCTGATGGATAAAATGGAAAGAGATTCGACAGTAGCTGTTGTAACTTCTGGAACACCGACTGTTTTAGGATTTACAAAGGATAGAAGAGAAAAATTTGCAAAACAGTTTATTGATGTTGGAATTGCAGAAGAGCAGGCTGTGGCGATGATTTCAGGAATGGCTAAAAATGGCGGAAAACCAATATACGGAGTTTTCAGTACATTTATTCAAAGAACTTATGATCAGCTTTCACAAGATTTGGCAATAAATAATAATCCAGCTACCATTCTTATTTTCGGTGGGGGACTAGGCGGAATGAGCGATGTAACTCATTTATGCTGGTTTGATATCTCATTAGTGTCAAATATTCCAAACATCGTATTCCTAGCTCCAACAAGCAAGGAAGAATACTTCGCAATGTTAGAATGGTCAATCGAATACAAAGGACACCCAGTTGCGATAAGAGTGCCATCTCAATTGTCAGAAGATACAGGGAACGTACAAAAAGATTTTAGCGACTTAAATAAATATCTTGTTACTGAAAAAGGAAAAGACGTGGCAATTTTAGGGTTAGGTAACTTTTACAAATTAGGAAAAGAAGTAAAAGAGCTTTTAAAAGAAAATGGAATCAATGCAACATTAATTAACCCAAGATATGCCTCAGGGCTTGATGAAACATTGTTAAACGAATTAAAAGCGGAACACAAATTAGTTATTACATTGGAAGATGGTGTAATTGACGGTGGATTTGGAGAAAAAATTGCGAGATTTTATGGAACTTCTGATATGAAAGTGTTAAATTATGGTATTAAGAAAGAATTTACTGATAGAGTGGCTCCAGATGTGGCGTTTAAAAGTAATAGATTAACAAAAGAGCAGATTGCACAGGATATTTTAAACATTGTAAAATAATTAATTTAAAATTTATGTAAAATAAAATCAGGAATGAACTTAAAAATTAAATTGCGTTCCTGATTTTTTGCTTATTAATAAGTGTAACTCTCTTCACTAACTGGATGAAGATCAGTTTCCCATTGTTCCGGTTTAGGAGTCATAATGAAATTCGGATTATGATAACTTTTAATATATTCTGCAGCACGATTTTCACAATACTTATAGTTTAAGACTTTTCCTTCTGAATCTACCTCTAAATTGTTCATAAAGATAGCAAAAGCGAGTTCTCCGCAACTAGGTTCTTCTTTCACGGTTGATAAATAATCAATTCCCTCAAGAATATCATAACCTAAAGTTCCATTAAAAGCCAATATGAAAATTGTCTTACTGCTCCTTTTTATAGTTAGTCTTTCTTAAATATTCTATTTCATAATTCTTAATACAAGCTTTTCCTTCGCATCCTTCAAAATCTCATTAATTTCATTTTTTGAAATATTATTTGTCAAGATGATGTAGTAACTTTCAATTTGATTTATTAGCTCAAATGGTGAATTTTCTATGTCAAAGTCATCAGAAACTCTTATGTAGTAAGAATTTTTTATTGTGTTTGAGTCTACAATTTCAAATACTTTTGTAGAATTAAAGAAATAATCTGATTCAATGTGATTTCTTGTTACAATTTTTACGATGTCTGCCACTACAGCTGAGGCAGTTGGATCCATTCCCGCCCCTTTTCCATAGAATAAAGTCTTGTCTGTGTAAGAACCTGTTGTTTCTATTGCGTTGTAAACATCGTCAACTTTTGCTAAAATTTCACTATTTGGAATTAATGTTGGCTCTACTGAAATTTGTGCTGATGTTTCAGACAATAATTTTGAGCTTGCTATTAATTTTATTGTTGAGTTTAGATGGTTTGCTGAGAAGATGTCAACAGTGCTGATTTCTCTTATTCCTGATAATTGCATATCTTTAAACTTGATTGAACCTCCGTAGGCAAGTGAGGCAAGGATGTTGATTTTATGTCCCGCATCAATTCCATCCACGTCAAATGTAGGATTAGCTTCTGCATAACCTTTCTCAGAGGCAATTTTTAATGCTTCATCAAATGACAAGTTGTCCTCTTTCATTTTTGTTAAAATATAGTTTGAAGTTCCGTTCATAATTCCACGAATTTCAGTAACTGTATTTGCAACCAGACTTTCCATTAAAGGTGTTACAATAGGGATTCCTCCACCAACAGCAGCTTCAAACAGGAATGATACGCCATTTTGTTTTGCACGTTGGAATAATTCCACTCCGTATTTTGCGATTAAAGCCTTGTTTGCTGTAACAACGCTTTTTTTAGCTTCAAAGGCCTCGATAATTATTTGTTTTGCGATAGTTTCTCCACCGATTAGCTCCACAACAATCTTGATTTCAGGATCGTTTAAGATTTTCTTATAGTCGTTTATAAGGATTGATTTGTCAAAATCAAAAGAAAAATCACGGTTAATGTTTAAATCACAGGCATATTTTACTTTAATATCGGCTCTTGATTTTTCAAAAATGCTTTCCTTTTCGTTTGTTAATACTTTAAGAACTCCCTCTCCGACAGTTCCCAATCCAATAATTCCTATTTTCATACTTTTTAAAGTCCTCCCTTTCGGTTATCTGTTTTTTGTTTTATTTTTTGTCCTTTTCATTCTTCATTAATCATCAATTTCGATAAATCTTTTGTGAAGTGCAGTTACAGCCTTATCTATATCTTTTTCATGAATAATGCACGAAACATTAATTTCAGAGCAAGAAATCATATCAATGTTTATGTTATTTTCAGCAAGGATGTCAAAAATTTCAGATGTAGTTTCATAATGGCTTTTTAATCCGATTCCAACGACAGAAACCTTTGCGATTTTTTCTTCAAAAGAAACACCTTCCGCTCCAATTTTTTCCTTTATTTGCTCTGAAATGGCAACAGCTTCCTTCAAGTCGTCGCTTTTTACAGTAAATGAAATGTTATTTAATTCTTTATTTCTGCTTGAACTTTGTAAAATTATGTCAGTATTGATTTTTTCCTTTGCCAGTCTGGAAAATACTTTTGCAGCGATTCCTGGTTTGTCAGGCACTCCAAAAAGTGTGATTTTTCCTTCGTTTTTAGAAGATGTGATACCTGCGATTTTTACTTTTTCCATAGCTTCTCCTTTTGTGTCAATGTTTTGATTTCCTATTTCATCAAATCCCTCTTCCCTTTGGACAATCGTTCCTGTAGAATCATCAAATGATGAACGTAAATGTATCTTTATACCGTATTTGGCAGCAATTTCGACTGATCTTGGATGAAGCACTTTTGCCCCTGAGGCAGCCAGTTCCAACATTTCCTGATATGAAATTGTTTTTAGCTTTCTTGCATTTTTTACAATTCTCGGATCAGCCGTGTAAACTCCGTCAACATCGGTGTAAATTTCCACTTCATCAGCATTAAGAGCCGCTCCCAATGCAACAGCGGTTGTATCAGAACCACCACGTCCAAGCGTAGTAATCTCATTATTTTCTGTAATTCCCTGAAATCCGGCAAATACCACTACATTTCCCTCATCCAGCTTTTCCTGTATAATTTGTGTATCAATGTCAATAATTTTAGCCTTTGTATGCACAGATGTTGTTTTAAAATTAACTTGAAAAGCATTTAATGAAACTGCCTTTTCGCCTAAATCAGCAATCGCAATCGCAAGTGATGCAATAGAAATCTGCTCTCCTGATGTCAAAAGCATATCAAATTCACGTTTGTTTGGGGAAGCTGACAATTCATACGCCCTTTTTATCAATGCGTCAGTCCGTCCAGCTGGAGCAGACACAACAACTATTACATCATGTCCAGCTTTTTTATACTTTACAACTCGTTTTGCGACTTCTTTTACACGTGTTGCATCAGCAACGGAAGTTCCACCATATTTTTGTATAATTAAAGCCATTTTACCTCCTATTTCATTTAAACATATTTCAATATTTTTACAAGCAAAGAATAACATATTCTAAATAAAAAAGCAAGGCAATTTAATATATTTGTTATTCTTCTACAAAGGTTTTTAAAAAATTAGGCGAAATATTTTGGGATTTATTAAAAACAATATAAGTAAAAATAAATTGAAAAAATAAAATAAATATGGTACTATTTAGTAGGTAAGATATAGTTGATATTTTTTTTTAAAATAATTCAAGTATATTTTAATTTACTTTATTTTTAAAGTAAAATCAGGAGGAATGTTATGAAGAATAAAAAGAAATTGATAATTATAACTTCAATTCTGGCAGTAGGAATCCCATTGCTAGCTATTGGAACACAAACAATCTTAAGAAAAGTGAGGGATGATTACTACAAAAATCAAAAGGAGCAGATTGAAGCGGAAAAAGCTAGGGAAAAGGAAGAAAAGGCAAGAAAACTGGCTGAAGAAAAAGCCGAACGCGAAAGATTGCTCCAGCAGGAAAAAGCCGAACGTGAAAAAATGTTAATTGAAGAAAAAACAGAAAAAAAACAGCAGGCTATTGAGCGAAAAGAAACAAAGGCAAAGGACAAACAAAAAGTACGAATAACAAACACAGCACCGGTATATGAACCGCCAGCGCCAACTGTAAAACGTGAATTGACACCCGAGGAAATGAAAAGAGCAAAAAAAGCATTAAAAGCAGCAAGAGCAAGTTATTTTAGCGGAAATAAAGTAGCTAAGCCAGCAAAGACTCCCAAAAGTACAGATAAAATCACAATAAAATCTGACAGTAAAGGAAATGTCGAAGCTGTAAGGCATACAAAAGAGCAAAATGACAAGGCTCAAAAAATCTTAAAAGAAATACGGGAAAGTTATTATAAAGATAAAAGTAAAAAATAAAAAAATCAAATGGCTCAGAAATGAGTCATTTTTTCTAACATTTGAAATTTATCTTTACCAAAAAAATCAAAATAAACGAAAAAGCAAATGTTATCAGAAACAATTTATGACATAAAGCTGACATATTGTCAAGCCAAGTGCAGCGAAAAATAAAAATAATATGAAAAAATTGAAAAAAAGACTTGCAAAATTTTTAAAAATGTATTATTATGTTGTTAGCACTTAAATGTGCAGAGTGCTAAAAAATTTAAATTAAAAATGTAAACAGGAGGAAAAAATGATAATTAAACCATTGGGAGAAAGAGTTTTAATAAAACAGACAGAGCAGGAAGAAGTTACAAAAAGTGGAATTGTATTGCCAGGGACAGCTTCAAAGGAAAAACCAATAATTGGAGAAGTTTTAGCCGTTGGTTCAAAAATTGAGGAAGTTAAAGTAGGGGATAAAGTAATTTTTGAGAAATATTCTGGAACGGAAGTTAAGGATGGAGAAGAAAGTTACTTAATCTTAGAAAAAGACAATGTTTTGGCAATTGTTGAATAATAAAAAATATAAAATTATGTAAATAAAAGAATTTCGCAATAAATATTTACAAAAATTTGGATAATTTTAAAAGCGATAATACAAAAATTCAATAAATATAGTTTTTTTATATTAAAATTTAACCAAAGAAAATTGTAGAAATTAATATTATAAAAATATTGTAATTAATAGAAAGTTTAAAATTCTACAATAAAAAAATTACAAAATTTAGAAGGAGAAAATTAAAAATGGGAAAAATAATAAAATTTAATGAAGATGCGAGAAAAGCACTTGAAGTGGGAGTAGACACACTAGCTGACGCCGTAAAAATTACACTTGGGCCAAAAGGAAGAAATGTAGTCTTAGACAGAGGATTTGGAGCACCAATGATTACAAATGATGGTGTTACAATTGCAAAAGAAATCGAACTTAAAGATCCAATTGAAAATCTTGGGGCACAGATTGTAAAGGAAGTAGCTACAAAATCAAATGATGTGGCAGGAGATGGGACAACTACTGCAACTGTACTGGCACAGGCTTTAATCAAAGAAGGGCTAAAAATGGTAGCTTCTGGAGCAAATCCTGTATTTATAAGACGTGGAATGGAATTTGCTTCTAAAAAAGTTATTGAAGAGCTTACAAAAAGAGCTAAAAAAGTGGAATCAAATGAAGAAATCGCACAAGTTGGAGCAATTTCAGCAGGAGATGCGGAAATAGGGCAGCTAATCGCTCAGGCTATGGAAAAAGTTGGAGAATCTGGAGTTATTACTGTTGAAGAAGCACGTTCTTTGGATACAACTTTGGAAGTTGTGGAAGGAATGCAGTTTGACAACGGATATTTATCGCCTTACATGGTTTCAGATTCTGAAAGAATGGTTGTGGAAATGGACAATCCATTTATTTTAATCACAGATAAAAAAGTTTCAAATATGAAGGAATTATTGCCAATCTTGGAAAAAACAGTGGAATTAGGACGTCCAATGCTTATAATTGCTGAAGATGTAGAAGGGGAAGCACTTGCTACTCTTGTTGTAAATAAACTTCGTGGAACATTGAATATTGCCGCTGTAAAGGCTCCTGCGTTTGGGGACAGAAGAAAGGCTATGTTACAGGATATTGCGATTTTGACAGGTGGAGAAGTTATTTCTGAAGAAAAAGGAATCAAATTGGAAACTGCTGACATCAATTTCTTGGGGCAAGCTAAAAAAGTTAGAATTACTAAAGATAACACAGTTATTGTTGACGGACTTGGAGAAAAAGATGAAATTCAGGCAAGAATTGGACAAATTAAAAATTCAATTGCTGAGACAACTTCTGATTATGACAGGGAAAAATTACAGGAAAGACTTGCCAAATTAGCTGGGGGAGTAGCTGTAATTAAAGTTGGGGCTGCAACTGAAACTGAAATGAAGGAAAGAAAATTGAGAATTGAAGATGCCTTGAATGCGACAAAAGCAGCTGTGGAAGAAGGAATTGTGCCTGGAGGAGGAACAATCTTGATTCAAATTGCAAAAGCTATCGAAGACTTCAAATTGGAAGGCGAAGAAGGGCTTGGAGTGGAAATCGTGAAAAAAGCATTATCTGCACCGCTTAGACAAATTGTTATCAATGCGGGAATTGACGCAGGTGTTGTAATTGAAAAAGTAAAAAATTCTGAAAATGGAACGGGATTTGACGCCGCAAAAGAAGAATATGTAGATATGGTAAAAGCTGGAATCATCGATCCTGCCAAAGTAACACGTTCTGCAATCCAAAACGCAGTATCAGTATCATCAGTATTATTGACAACTGAAGTTGCTGTTGGAAATGAAAAGGAAGAAGCTCCAGCTGGTGGAATGCCAGGTGGAATGGGAATGCCAGGAATGATGTAATAATTTAGGTATTTTCTAAAATAAAAATAATAAAAAATATTTTTGGAAACAGGAAAAAGAATAAATATAAATTAAACAGAGGTAGCGACTAAACTACCTCTTTTCTATTTTTCTTATACTTTTATTTTGTATTTTTTATTTCTTCCAAAATTTCCTTCACATTTTCTAAATTAATACTTTTACCACTTTCCAAGAGCCTTTCCACAGCAATATCAATTTCCTTTCCTTCTGCACCAGCAAAAAGTGCCAACGAACGAGCCTGTAATTTCATGTGTCCATGCTGTATTCCAGTTGTAACAAGTGCTTTTATTGCGGCAAAGTTTTGAGCAAGTCCTACTGATGTAATAATGCTTGCCAATGTCCTTGCATCAGGATTTTTTAAAATATTAAATGCGGCTTTTACGCTTGGATTTAGTCCTATTGAGCCACCTACACTTGCAATTGGCATTGGAAGGGTAAGTTCTCCCTTTAATTTATTTGTGCTTTCATCAAAAGTCCAAGTTGTAAGCCCTTCATATTTTTCATTTTTCACAGCGAAGGCATTTCCTCCAGCTTCAATTGCACGCCAGTCGTTCCCAGTAGCGATTACTACAGCATCAATTCCATTGAAAATCCCTTTATTATGAGTTGCTGCACGGTAAATGTCAAGTTTTGCAAATTTGCTCGCAAGTTCTATTTTTTTTGCAGTTTCAATAGATGTTTCCATTGAGCTGCTAAGAAGTTTTACATTTACTTCACATTCGACTTTTACAAGGGATTCAGTTGCATAATTTGATAAAATTGCCATAAGGCTCTTTCCATTTGTAATATTTTCAAGTGGACTTTTTATTGCTTCAAGCATTGTATTCAAGATATTTGCTCCCATGGCTTCCTTTACATCGGCAATCAGATAAACAATCAAAAATTCATCAATATTTTTTACTTCAATATTAATTGCACCGCCGCCACGTGCCACAATCGAAGGATGGGCATCATTTGCAATTCTTAGAATCTCATTTTTGTTTTCCAAAATCATCGAAGTTGCATTATCAAAGTCCAAAATATCATACAATGCAACTTGTCCAATCATTTTCCTGTCTAAAATCTTTGTTGTAAAACCGCCAGATTTTCCAATGATTTTAGCTGCATAGCTGCATCCAGCCACAACAGACGGCTCTTCGGTAACCATTGGCACAGCATAATCTTTTCCGTCAATAACAAAGTTTGGAGCAATGCTGAATGGCAAGGCAAAGGTTCCAATCCCGTTTTCAGCCATCTGATTTGCAGTTTCCAGTGGCAAGTTCTCGTTTTTTTTCAGAATTTGTTCAAATTCATCAGTTAAAAAACCGTTATCTTTTAACATTTGTATTCTTTCAAGTCGTCCTTTTTTTTGAAATCCAAGCCAGTTTAATTTTTTTTGATTTTCTTTTTTCATATTTAAAATTAGTTCCTTTCGTTTTGAGTTTATAATAAAACTCAAGCACCAAAAAAATGTTAAATTCTAATGCTTGAGTGAAAATATAGTCTAAATTTTAAGGTTTGTAGCCAGTTTTATCTTTTTCCGTTATTTTTCTGATAACTTTGCAAGGGACACCTGCTGCAATTACATTATCTGGAATATCCTTTGTGACAACGCTTCCAGAGCCGATAATAGTATTGTTTCCGATTGTAACTCCTTGATTAATGTGGACTCCCGCACCAATCCAGACATTATTTCCGATTTTTACAGGTTTGGCATAACAGCCTCCATTTATTCGCTCTTCGGCATCAATACTATGATTGGAAGTGTAAATTCCTACTCTTGGGCCAAAAAGGACATTATCTCCAATTTCAATTCCACCGCCGTCAAGCATTACACAGTCAAAATTTGCATAAAAGTTATTTCCGATTGTAATATTAAATCCAAATTCACATCGGAATGTTGGCTCAAAATGCACATTTTTTCCAATTGATTTCAAAAGTTCCTTTAGGATTGCTTCACGCTCCTCTGATGGCTTTCCAAAACTTTCATTATATTTGTTTGTCAAAAAAACAGTATTTTCTCTAGCTTTTACAAGTTCCGGAGTTAAATCATTGTAAACTTTTCCAGATAAAATAAACTGCCGTTGTTCTTCTAAATTCATATTAATTAACCCCTTTCAGATAAATTTATTTTATTTTTTTGTAAATCCTTTTATGGTTTTCAACCTTTTCCAGCACAAACGCATTATCACTTTCCTGAATAAATTTACTATTTGAAAAATCACAATTTCCTTCTTCATCTAAAATTATTTTTTCAAAAAACATAGCTTCGTATTCTTTTATTGATAATTGTTTTCTAGTGTCAAAATCATCTAATCTGTTATTTCGCAAGTGAGCTTTAAAGCCATCTGCAAGGGTTAGATTAAAAAATTCACAAACAGCACCGCTTCCATAACTATACATTCCAATTTTGTCGCCAGCTTTCAAGTTATCACAGTTTTCAAGCAATGATAACAAGCTCAAGTAAAGAGAGCCTGTGTAGATATTTCCAACTCTTTTTCCATAAACTATTGAAGTATGGAACTTTTCCAGAAACATATTTTTAATTTCCTTTTCCACATTTTTCTCCAAAAGGGAATTAATTGCCTTTAATCCAAGTTTTGGGAATGGAAGGTGGAAACAGAAGGCACTAAAATTAGATAAATCTTGATTGTACCTTTTTTTGTATTTGTCAAATGTTGTTGTAAGACAGTCAAGATACTGCTTTGTTGAAAAATGTCCGTCTACTATTGGAAAATCTGAGTAGTTTGGACGCCAGAAATCCATAATATCACGTGTCTGACATACATTTTCATCGTTTATTACAGCGATTCTTGGATCTTTTTTTATTAACATTGCGATACTTCCTGCACCCTGTGTAGATTCTCCTGGAGTGTCAATTCCATATTTTGCAATATCTGAAGCAATTACGAGAACAGAGGCGTTTTCGTTTTTTTCAATATAGTTTTTTGCAAAATTTAGAGCGGCAGTTGCTCCGTAGCAGGCTTCCTTTATTTCAACAGAACGTGCAAAAGGCTGAATGTTCAATAAATGATGAATAAAAACAGCAGACGCCTTACTTTGATCAACACTTGATTCTGTCCCGACAATTATCATTTCAATATTTTTTTTATCTTCTTTGTCTAAAATCTGTTCAGCGGCACTGGCTCCAAGTGATACAATGTCCTCTGTAACAGGTGCAATACTCATTTCACTTTGCATAAGCCCTTTCACAAATTTATTTTCATTCTCATTTCTTCCAATCGCCAAATCCCGTATATCCAAAAAATATTTTGGCATTGCAAATCCAATTTTATCTATTCCAATTTTAATTTTTTCTTTTATTTTCATACAAATTTCGCCCTTTCCAGTCAATTATTTTTTGAAAGAATCTTTAAAATATATTATTTTTGTGTTGAGTTAAATTTTCTTTAATCATTCATATTGTACTATAAAAAAATTCAAATATCAAATAATTCTGGCAGTTATTTAAAAAATTTTTTGAATAAAATGTAACTGAAAATTGAAATATTTATTTTTTTCTTGAAGTTTTTTGTAGATATTGGTATAATAAAGTTGAAATTATTTAACGATTTAAAGTTAATATTTTAATAATTCATATGAAAGGATGATAAACATGAAAAAACTTATTTTAGTTGCATTAACAGCTATTTCAGTAGTATCTTTTGCTAATGATACAAAAAAAATTCTTGAACAATACAGAAAGGAAGCTCTTATGGAGCAGTCAAGAGTTGAAAAAGAAGTAAAAGTAAAACCTGAAAAGAAACCTAGCAAAAAAATGACTTTTCAACCAGTTGACGAAGTTGTAGAGGAAGTAACAGTAGAAGAAGTTGTAGAAAATGTAGATGACGGTAGAACACACACTACTGACGATGTAATCGAAAAAGTAAACTTCTATTTACAAAATAATCCTGAAAAAAATGCAAAACTTCAAAGACGTTATAGAGCAGTTGTAGGGCAAGAATAATATTTAATTAATTAAAAGAAAGGCACAAACAAAAGTGTCTTTTTTTTGTTTTTATTCTTTTGAAAATAAATTTTAAAAGTGTTTTGCATGTTTTAAAACTTCAAAATTGTATAAAAAAATTAATTATAAAAAAACTTGATATAATGTAGGTTATGTGCTATTATAGTAATACCACTTTAAAGCCAAACTTAAAAGCTATAGCAACTTTAAGTAAACTAGACTTATTTAGCTATGATTAGTTTGATTTTTCTGAGGTTTTTAAATATAATTTTAAAATAATAAACGAGAGGATTATATAATAATGAGTTTGGATAATTTTTCTGAGAAAAAAAGCACAGGTAGAACACTTTTAATAATAGTAATCATAATAATAGTCCTATTTGCCTTTAAAAATAGGATTACAAGTTCATTTACATTTCTTGACGGAATAACACAGGCAGTGAATTTTAGATTGGTAAAAGTAAAAAGTATGCTGTACACACAAGTTTTAAAATTGAAATCAAGAGTTAATGACATAAGTTATATTGAAGATTATGTTGAAAATAATAAAACTAGGGATTTTGAACTGCAAAAAAATAAAGTTCAGAATATGGAACTTGCATATTTAAAGCAGGAAAATGAAAAATTACGTCAAATGCTGGAAATGCGACAAAAGAATCCCGCTGAATTTATAGCTGCAGATGTGGCACTTGTGGAAAATGGAAATTCTTCAGAAAAGATGTATATAAACAAAGGTGCTTCACAAGGCATAAAAGTAAATCTGCCAGTAATGTTTGACGGTTATCTTATCGGTAAAATTTCAAAAGTCAGTGATGAATATTCAGAAGTTACATTGCTGACAAGTAAAACTTCTAAATTAAGTGTTGTGTTAAATGGAACTGATCAGCAAATATTGCGTGGAAACGGCAACGGAACTTTTTCCGTACAGAACTATAATGAGGGTAAGGTAGACAAAAACACAATATTTAACATAGAAACTTCTGGGGTGAGTGATGTTTTACCAAGAGGAATAAAAATAGGAAAATTCAGAACAACAGACGTAAATGCTTTTAACAAAATGAAAGAAATTAGATTCAGATCAAACTTCAATATATTTGATATTCAAAGTGTATTAGTTTATAAATGGAGTGTCAATGATGTTATTAATACACAAATACAAAATCAGGTAAAAGCAGAAGCGGAACAGGAAAACCAAGCAAATTCACAAACAAATTAAAGAAATTTGTATTAGTATATAAAAGAATAGCAATATAAAAAGGAGCTATAAAAAATAAAAAAGAGGTGAGTTTAGTTATGTTAAAACAATTAACATTAACAAAAAAAGTTATATTATTATTTTTATTGGTATCAGTGTTTTCTTTTTCCAAGGATTTTTGGGAAAAGAGAAGTTTTACGGTAAATGTTACTGAGGACGCTAATATTAATGGAAACAGAAGAAGCAAGAGCTATGTGATGTCATATAGTTCAGGGACAATGAAATTGACAATCACGGCACCAAAAACAAATAAAGGGGAAGTTTATACTTTTAGTGGAAGTAAAAAAACAATTTATTATCCAAGACTAAAACAGACTGTAACACAGAAAGTTGAAAAAAGTGAAGCAAATATATTGGCAGTATTTAATAAATTACGTGGTATAACATCTAAAAAAACACAAACTAGAAATGGAAATACATTCACATTTTCAAATAACTGGCTGACAGCGATAAAAAGTAGTGGAAACACAGTAAACTTCAGTGATTATAAAACTTCAAACGGATACAGCTATCCAACAAAAATTTCTGTATCAGACGGAAGTTCCCAAATAATTTACAGATTATCAAATTTCAGATAATTTAAAAATATAAATTTTGTAACATAAATTTAAGTAAATGAGTAAATGTGAAATAAAATATGAAAATAATAAAGACAAATTGCATTGTTCTGAAAAAAAAAGAAATGAAAGAGGCGGATTTATTAGTAACACTTTTTAGCAAGGAATACGGGAAAATTATGGCAACAGCCTATGGAATCCGTAAATCAAAAAAAAGAAATATTGTTTCTTTAAATCCGCTAAATGAAGTTGAAATAACACTTTTACAAAAAAATAATTTTTATGTAGTAAAAGATGTTGAAATTTTAAAAAATTTTAAAAATATTTTGAAAAGTATTGAAAAATTGGAAATTTCGCTGTATGTATTAGATAGCATAGATAAAATTTATTATATTACAGATGAAAATGGAGATTTTTTTGATAAGTTGCTGGAGATATTAAGCTTTATTGATATTCTTCCATATATGAAAAGAGGATATAAATATTATGTTGTGTTATCATTTTTACGAAGAATAATGATAGAACAGGGTATTTATGATATTGAGGAAATTAGTTTGATAATGAAAAAAGAAAAAAAAGAAAATTTACAAAAATATAAAGAGATTTTGAAAATTGTAAAAAATAGTTCAGATATTCTTGAAATTCAGGAAAAATTAGAGGATTATACTGACTTTTTGAGAAGAATGGCTATAATTTTTGAAAATTTCATAAATAGAAATTTACAAGTTGAAATAAAAATAAAGAAATTTATTATGGAGGAATTTTATGGAAGCTAAAAATATTGCAGACTATATCAAAGTTGATACTTTAAATTTAAACTTGGAATCAAAAAATAAAAATGCGGTGATTAGAGAATTGTACAACAATTTAAAAAAAACAAACTTAATAAAAAATGAAGAACAGGGATTAAATGACATTTTCGCAAGGGAAGAAATGGGTTCAACTGGAATTGGGAAAAAAATAGCATTGCCGCATGCAAAGACAAAAGCTGTGGATGAGTTGATGATAACATTTGGAATTTCGAGAAATGGGATTGCATACAATTCGATAGATGACGAAAATGTGAATATATTTTTTATGTTTTTATGTCCGGAAAATAAAACACAGGAATATTTAAAAGTTCTGGCAAGAATTTCAAGATTAATAAGAGAGGACAGATTTGTTGAAAGTCTATTAAAAGCAGCTACAAACGAAGAAATTCTAGAAATTATTAGAAGCGAGGAAATAAGAGGTTAATTAATAAGTCAAAACAAATAAATATATTTAAACTCCATAAAAAAAATTTTTTCTTTAATTAAATAAAATAATCAAACTTTAAATTTCTAAATATTATTATTTTTAATTTTTATTGTAATAGTTTAGAGTTATTTTAATATTAAAAAAAGATAGGGAGAAATTATGAGATGTCCATTTTGTGGTTATGAAAATACCAAAGTTGTTGACAGCCGTATTTATTTTGAGGGGAATTCGATAAAACGGCGACGTGAATGTGAAAAATGTGGAAAGAGATTTACAACTCATGAAAAAGTGGTGGAATTATCACTTTTTGTAATAAAGAAAAATGGAGGGAAACAGCCGTATTCACGTGAAAAAGTTTATAATGGAATTATCAGGGCGTTTGAAAAGCGGCATATTGATAATGAAAAAATTGAAGAAACATTGGATAAGGTTGAACGTGAAATTTTGACTGAATATTCTGGCGAAATAAAATCCAGTGAGCTGGGAGATAAGATACTTTCATATTTAATTGACTTAGATGAAATTGCTTATGTCAGATTTGCTTCTGTTTATAAAAAATTTGACAGTTTAGACAGTTTTGTAAAGGAAATTGAAAAAATAAGAAATGATAAAAAAAAGTAAATCAAAAATTTTAAAAAGGAGAAACAATGAAAAAACTTGTTGTTATTGGGAATATTGTATTTGCATGCCTAGTCATACATTTTGTCGGGCAAAGTGTAAAAGTGTTTTCAGGAAAAAGCAATATGCAAGCTAAGATGGAAAAGACTGATAAAGAAATAAAGGAACTTACTGATAAAAAAAATAAATTATTAGAGCAGGCTAAAAGTATTAATGATGATGATAATACTGATAAATTTGCAAGAAATAATTTAAATTTGAAGAAAAAAGGAGAAGATACTTATAAAATTGTTGACTAGATTTTAGTTAATTTTATAAGTTATAGAACAATGAACAATTTTAATAATACAGAACAATTAAAAGACAGATTAGAAAAATATAAAATAGAAGATGACAGAAATAAATATATTTTTAAGGCAAACTGGAAATATATGCTTTCATCATCTATTTTTTTTATAGTGATTGCGTTTATTGCAGTATATTCACTATATAAAGGAATTACCGGGATTGAAAAGCTGACTCATATAAAAGTTATTTTAATAGCAATTCTTCTTATATATGTTTTTACAGCTTCATTTGTACTATTTAGCTATAAAATAGTTGTTGAGAATAATGAAATAGTAATGAAAAAATTACGTGTAAAAATGGCAGATATTGACAAAGCCAGTGTAAAAGTTGGAAGAATTAGTGCAACAAGAGCGGATAAAGTTTTGGAGATAATAACGAAGGATAAAAAAAGAATACAAATTAGACTAAATATAAATAATGAATTATTATTTTTTAAATTAATACAAAATCAGATTGGAGAAAAATTGGACATTTAATTGCAAAGCTACTTTAAAATCGTATTTGTAGGTTATGATTATGTCACTTAGACTATATATTTATTTAATTTTATCAGTTTGATTTTAAGCAGATTCAAGTATAATTTGAAAATTTTAGAAAGGAATGATTAAAATGAAAAAAATTATTTTAATACTTAATATATTTTTGTGCAGTTTTATTTTTGCAGATGATGGTTCGGTAAAAAAGGCACTTGTAAAGGTTTATGCAGCTCATCAGATGTATAATTATGCGTCACCTTGGCAAAATGGGCAGGACTACAATTCGACGGCGACAGGATTTATAATTGATGGAAACAGAATTATTACAAATGCTCATGCCGTATTGAATGAAAAATTCTTACAAGTTAGAAAAGAAGGGGATTCACGAAAATACAAGGCAAATGTGAAATTTGTATCGGAAGAATATGATCTGGCTATGATTGATGTGGAAGATAAATCATTTTTTAACGGAACAACTACATTAAAATTAGGAAGATTGCCACAAATTCAGGATAATTTGACAGTGTATGGGTATCCGCTTGGAGGGGATAAACTAAGCACGACTAGAGGTATTGTGTCGAGAATGGAGCATAATACATATACGTTGACAAATCAGAAATTTTTAATTGGACAAACTGATGCTGCGATTAACAGTGGAAACAGTGGAGGGCCAGTTTTAAGTAATAGTAGAGTTGTGGGTGTGGCATTTGCCGGACTTACACAAGCTGATAACATCGGATATTTTATTCCTGTCAATATACTTGAAAACTTCCTTGAGGACGTAAGAGATGGAAATTATGACGGGCCACCAAAATTAGGAATACAATGGGCAAAACTGGAAAGTACATCACAACGTCAAATGTTAGGATTAAAAAACGATTCCAAAGGTATTATTATAAAAAAAGTTTTCACAAATTCACCATTTTATGGAATTTTACAAAGAAATGATGTATTATTAAAATTAGATGGGCAGGATATTGAATCGGATGGAACGATTGAATTTCGTAAAAATGAAAAAACGGACTTTAATTTTATAAATCAGGAAAAGAAATATGGACAAAGTTTGAGCTATGAAATCATAAGAGATAAAAAAGTTCAAAAAGGGCAAGTTACATTAAAGAAAACAGATATAAAATATAGTGTTGTAAAAAGTACAAAATTACAGGATGCACCGTCATATTATGTATATGGAGGGTTGATATTTGAGCCTCTTACAACAAATTATATTACGGCACTTTCACAAGCCCGTCCAACAAATACGCTTGCTGCAATTTATGATAGGGAAGAGCTGTTTAAGGATTATAATGGATTGGTGATTTTAGTGAGAGTTCTTCCATTTGACGTGAATCTTGGGTATTCTGATCTTGAAAATAAGATAATTACAAAGGTTAATGGGCAAAAATATAAGGATTTTAACGATTTTGTGCAGAAAGTTAGAAGTACAAACAGTGAATTTATTGTTTTTGAGGACGAAGATAGTAATGAAATAGTGCTGGATGTGGTGAAAGTTAAGGCTCAGAAATCAGAATTGATGGAAAATTACAACATTTCACGTGAAATGTCAAATGATATAAAATAAAAAGATACTTATTTATGTGAAAGGAGAAAAAAATAAAATATGGTTGAATTTTTTATTGCTTTCAGGCATATTGTTGAAAGAAAATTTCAAAGTATATTTTCTGTGCTTGGAGTCGCTATTGCAGTAACAGTTTTTATTGTTTCGCTTACTGTTTCAAATGGACTGGAAAAAAATATGATTAATTCATTGCTTACAATGAGCCCGCATATTTTGATAAAAAATAAACAAAAAACTTTTTTTCAAAATTATAGTCAAATTGTAAATAACATAAAGAAAATACAAGGAGTGAAAGCTGTTATTCCACAAATGAATAGTCAGTCTATAATAAGATTTGAGGGCTTTGCAAAAGGAGTTCTTGCTAATGGGATTAGCCCTGAAGATGTAAAGCACGGGTTGAATTTAAAAATTGTGGAAGGGAAGGATAATATTGCAGAGCTTGATTCGGTTTTAATCGGGGAACAATTAGCATATGAAATGCGATTAAAGGTTGGGCAGCAAATTAGTCTTGTTTCGGCTGAAAATAAAGAGTTAAAATTAATTGTAAGAGGAATTTTTAAAACAGGATTTTTAGACTATGATTCAAATCTTGTTGTTGTTCCATTGGAAACTATGCAAATTTTAGCAGAACAAGATACGGCTGCAACAGAAATCGGAATAAAAGTTGACAGCCCGCAAAAAGTGGAAACGGTATTAAATCAAGTAAAAAATGTAGTTAATCAAAAAGAATATGGAATTATAAGCTGGAAAACAATCAACCAAAATCTTTTGAGTGCTGTACAGTTTGAAAAATTTGTATTAATTGCCATTTTAAGTTTACTTTTAGTCATCGCAAGTTTTGCTGTGTCAGTAATTTTAAATATGATTGTGCGGGAAAAAATAAAGGATATTGGGATTTTGAAGTCTATTGGTTATACAAATAAAAATATCCGTAGAATTTTTACAATAGAAGGATTAATAATCGGTATTTTTGGAATGCTTCTGGCAAGCGGATTGTCGCCACTTGTATTAATTGGGCTGAAAATTTTGTTCAAAGCTTATATAAAAAACGTAACAACGTATTATTTAGAGGAACTGCCGTTATATATTTCACAGATAGAACTTTTTGTTATTTATGGGGTAACATTGATAGTTGTATTTCTATCAACAATTTTCCCGGCAACCAGAGCAGCCAGATTAAAACCTGTGGAGGCATTGAAGTATGAATAAGATAATAGAATTAAAAAATGTTAATAAAATCTACAAGACAAAAGTTGAAAATATTCATGTACTGAAAAATGTAAATTTGGCATTTAACAAGGGAGATTTCGTTTCAATTCAGGGTAAATCAGGGAACGGTAAAACGACACTTCTAAACATACTGGGACTTCTGGATGAGCCGACTGATGGAGAAATTTATATTGGTGGCGAAAAAATTCATTATAAAAATGAAAAAGCAAAAACGGCTATAAGGAATCAAAAAATAGGATTCGTTTTCCAGTTTCATTATCTGTTAAATGAGTTTACGGCACTTGAGAATGTTATGATGCCTGCACTTGTGAATAAAAATATGAATAGAAATAAGGCACAGAAAAAAGCAAAGGAACTGCTCTCGCTTGTAGGTTTGGCAAATCGTGTAAAACATAAGCCAATGGAGCTTTCAGGAGGGGAAAAGCAGCGTGTGGCAATAGCAAGGGCAATGATTAACGATCCTGATATAATATTGGCTGATGAGCCGACTGGAAATCTGGATACAGAAACAAGTAATATGATAAATGAGCTGTTTATGAAAATAAATCAGGAAAGAAACCAGTCGATAATAATAGTTACTCACAGTTTGGAGCTGGCAAATCTAGCTTCCTACAAATATAAAATTGAAAATGGCGAATTTAATATGATTTTACCAACAATACAATTTTAGGAAATTTTGATAATGGAAAAAGAAAAGATTTATCTACATTATGACATGGATGCCTTTTTTGCGGCAATTGAGCAGAGGGATAACAGCGAGCTTCGAGGAAAGCCTATCGCAATAGGGCATGGAGTTGTTACAACGGCAAGTTATGAAGCCAGAAAATATGGTGTAAAATCTGCTATGCCGACAGTTCAGGCTAAACGGCTATGCCCCAACCTTATTATTGTAAGCCTTAGAAAAGGTGTTTATTTTGAAGAGGGCAGAAGGATACAGGGATTAATAAGGAATATCTTGAAAAAGTGTGAATTTACCTCTGTTGATGAAGGTTACATTGATATTACAGAATTTATTCGGAATAAAAATATAAAACTTGATAAAAGGGATGAAATTTTAAAAATCGAAAGATTTATAAAAAAATTTAAAAAATTTATTTATGACAATTCTGGGCTTACTTGTTCAGTTGGGATAGGTTTTAGCAAGATAAGTGCTAAAATTGCGAGCGATATTGATAAGCCAAATGGTTATTTCATATTTAGAAGCCGTGAACATTTCTTGGATTATATTTATAGCAAGGAGCTGGGAATAATTCCAGGAATTGGGAGAAAGACAAGGGAAGTATTAAAATTGTTTAATATAACAAATGTTTTTCAGCTTTATGAAATTGAGAAAAATGAACTGATTAAAAGATTTGGGGAAAGTAAAGGAGAGTATTTGTATAATGCTGTCCGTGGCTTACATTCTTCTGAAATAAATATGGACAGGAAAAGACAGTCTTATGGGCATGAAGTTACTTTTCATCAGGCGGAAAATGATATTTTGGCATTGCACGCTGAATTAAAAAAACAGTCTGAGAGATTAAGTAACAAACTTATTGAAAAGAATGAATTTGCCAAAACTGTTACAATAAAAATCCGATATTCCAACTTTGTAACACATACCCGCTCAAAGACTTTGAAAAGTGCGACAAACGATGTAAACGTAATATATGAAGCAACCCTTGAAAATTTGGAATTTTTTGAAAAAAAGGATGAAGTACGGCTCATTGGAGTACAGTTGAGTTCAATTTTAAAAAGTAATGTAGTTCAGCTGTCGTTTGATGATTTAAAATAAAATTTTGGTAAAAAATTATTTAAGATGGGAAGTGGAAGCAAATGATTTTAAGTGAAAAAGAAATATTAGATTATGTTGATGAAGTAAATCTTTTATTGGAAAAAGCATATGTACCCTATTCTAAATTTCCTGTTGCTGCACTGCTAATTGACGATAATGGAAATAAGCATAAAGGAATTAACGTGGAAAATGCTTCTTTTGGACTTACACTTTGTGCAGAGCGTAATGCGATTACAACGGCGGTTACGCACGGTATGAAAAAAATAAAACTGCTTGTTGTAACTGGGAATACACCTGAGCCGATTAGTCCGTGTGGAGCGTGCAGGCAGGTAATAAGAGAATTTTCAGATAAAGATACAGTTATAATTTTGACAAACAGGAATAGAAAGTATAGAATTACTTCATTGGAGGAATTGTTACCACATTCATTTGGGCCGGAAGATTTGTAAAAAAAAGCAAAATTGCTTATTTTGGGTTATATTATATTATTTTTTGAAATTTATTTTAAAAATATTAAATTTTTTACAATTTTCACTTGCAAAATTTGAAAAACAGGTTATAATATTATTAAGAATAACAAGTGTTATGTATAAATAAAAATTTTGAATTCCGAGGAGTGATTTTTTATGAAAAAAGTATTTCTAATTTCAATTTTATCTGTAATTTTTAGTGCAATTTCAATGGGAACTACGTTTATAACTTCGTCAAAAGATAATGCGATTAACATAAGACAATCTGCTACTACAGATTCCAAAGTCATTGAAACTGTTAAAAACGGGCATATAATGGAAAGCAATGAAAAATCTGGAGAATGGTACAAAGTAACGTATTATGACAGTGATATTAAAAAATCATTTACTGGTTATATTCACAACAGCCAATTAAAAGAAATTGTTGGAAAACTTGTTATAACTTCAAGCGAAGGATACAGTAACATAAGAGAAAAACCTACAACAAAATCTACAATAAAAACTCGATTAAAAAAAGGACAAACAGTTTATGCAATAAGCAAGACAGATGATGACTGGTATTACATAAGATACAATGGGAACGAATATGGTTATATTTATGGTAATCAAGTGGCTAAAAAATAAAAGAGTTAAATATCTTTCTTTGAATAAATTATAAAAAAATGGCAGGAAATATTAATAAATATAATCCTGCTATTTTTATATCCAAAAATTTATTTAAAAAATAGAAGTAAAATTTGCTAAAAATTAATTTGATAACTTCGTTAAAAAAAATCAAATTTAATTCTTAAGTATCCAGATAAGGGACTTTCATTTAAAGAAACTGCTTATAATAAATATTTTTCCTATAGTTTTTATGTTTTTTCTTTTTATAAAGCAAGGGAAATCAGTCGCCATTTCCCTTTATTTCGCAATAACAGTTATTTTAGTATATTTAAATAATGACATACTAAAGAGAATAGCGAAAGTGCTACGCACTATCCCTGGCTCGTCTAAGCATTTTTTTGAAATATTCCCAAATTTTATTTGGGAAAGTAGTCTAAACATTTATTATTTGGATACACCTTGATTACTACGAAAACGAAACTCGCTGACACTCACTTTCGCAAATAAAGATTAGAACAACTCTATAAAACATATTTGTTATAAAGGTTCTGGCGAAAGAAACACATA
This sequence comes from Leptotrichia trevisanii DSM 22070, assembly GCF_000482505.1. Taxonomy (NCBI): domain Bacteria; kingdom Fusobacteriati; phylum Fusobacteriota; class Fusobacteriia; order Fusobacteriales; family Leptotrichiaceae; genus Leptotrichia; species Leptotrichia trevisanii. The sequence continues at coordinate 115,993 of NZ_KI519444.1, read as the reverse complement.
AATGTGTTTAGTCATTTTCATTCCAAAAAAATCACGACATTATATATTAAATTATAAAGATTATTATATTTAAGTTTTAGGCTTTTACATTTGGAAAATATTAAATAAGCAAAATTTCGTTAAAGGAAAAATAACTGTCTGAGCGTAGTTTTTACGGAGCGAGTTTTATTTTTTCTTTATAAGAAAGTTTTGCGTTAAGCGGGGTTGTAAGGGCATGGCGTCTGATGCCCTTACGTTAAAAAAAATTGAATAAAAAAATAGAAAAAACCATTATTAATCATAATATTTATAAATAAAATTATAAAAGTTTTTAAGATGGATACTTAATGATAAATTTAATTAAAGGGTATTTTAATAGCATAATCTTTTAAAAAAATAACTTTAATTTCATAATCTTTTATTTCTGCTCTTTAAACGGAAAATAGTATTAACTATACATTTCATTCAGTCTTGCTTCAACAGTTTCATCGTTTAAATAATCATCATATTCCATTTCTTTTTCCAAAATGCCTTTTGGTGTAATTTCAATTATTTTATTTGCGATTGTCTGGATAAATTCGTGATCGTGTGTTGTAAATAAAATTGTTCCGTCAAATCTTTCTAGTGATTTATTAAGTGATGTAATTGCTTCAAGATCCAAGTGATCTGTTGGGTTGTCTAATAATAGGACGTTTGCGTTGGATAACATCATTTTTGAAAGCATACAACGGACTTTTTCCCCTCCAGAAAGGACTTTAGCTTTTTTTCTTGCCTCTTCTCCTGAAAATAACATTCTTCCTAGGAATCCACGTACGTATTCTTCGTGCTGATCAGTTGAAAATTGTCTTAGCCAGTCAATCAGTGACAAGTCAACATCTTCAAAAAATTCTGAGTTATCTTTTGGGAAATAACTTTGTGAAGTTGTAACTCCCCATTCGACAGTTCCTGAGTCTGGCTCCAGCTCTCCAGCCAAAATTTGGAAAAGAGTAGTCTTGGCAATGTCATTTTTGGATAAAATAACAACTTTGTCTCCAGTATTGACTGTAAATGAAATATTGTCAAGAATTTTTTCCCCGTCAACAGTTTTTGTCAAGTTCTCAACTTTTAACATATTGTTTCCGGCTTCCCTTTCAGGCTTGAACTCAATGTATGGATATTTTCTATTAGAAACCTGCATATCTTCAAATTGCAATTTTTCCAGCTGTTTCTTACGGCTCGTAGCTTGTTTTGATTTTGAGGCGTTGGCAGAGAAACGGGCGATAAAGTCTTGTAATTCCTTTTTCTTTTGCTCCATTTTCTTATTCTGGTTTCTAATTAATTCCTGCATTAATTGATTTGATTCGTACCAGAAATCGTAGTTTCCAACGAACATTTTAATTTTTCCGTAATCAATGTCAGCAATGTGAGTACAAACTTTGTTTAAAAAGTGTCTATCATGTGAAACGACAAGCACAGTTGTGTTTTCTAAATCCATCAGAAAGTCTTCAAGCCATTTTACAGCATGTAAGTCAAGTCCATTTGTAGGCTCGTCTAATAATAAAATATCAGGATTTCCAAAAATAGCCTGTGCAAGCAACACTTTTACTTTTTCAGGCTCTGTTAATTCCTTCATCAGTTTGTGATGTAATTCGGCGGGAATTCCTAATCCGATAAGGAATTTTTCAGCATTTGTTTCAGCTTCCCAGCCATCTAACTCTGCAAATTCTCCTTCGAGTTCAGCTGCTAAATTTCCATCTTCTTCTGTAAATTCAGTTTTTGCATACAAAGCATTTTTTTGCAGCATAATATCGTATAATTTTGCATGTCCCATCATTACTACATTTAACACTTCTTCATCTTCATAAGCAAAGTGATCCTGTTTTAAAAATGACAATCTTTTATTTTTTTCTACAATAACTTCTCCAGAAGTAGAATCAAGCTCTCCAGTCAATACTTTTAAAAATGTTGATTTTCCAGCTCCATTCGGCCCAATAATACCGTAACAGTTCCCCTCTGTAAACTTAATATTCACTTCATCAAAAAGTTTTCGTCCACCAAACTGGACAGATAAATTACTTGTTGAAATCAAAAAATTTCCTCCTTAAATATTTAAAATTTACTTACATTATATCAAAAATTTTCACTAAAAACAAAATAAATTTATTTAAAACCTTTATTTTTTTCAAAATAATTGGTAAAATATACCAAAGGAAAAAATTTAAAAAATGCAGAACGGGGAAAACTATGAATAAGACAAATTTTCATACTCACAATTACCGATGTGAACACGCTGTTGGAAATGTGGAAGATTATGTAAAAGTGGCAATTAAGGAAGGCTACACAGAGCTGGGAATTTCAGATCACGCTCCAATGCCTGAATATTACGAAAACAATAGAATGAAAGAAGAAGATTTTGACGGATATTTGAAGGAAATAGAGGAAGCACAGGAAAAATATGGAGATAAAATCAAGATTTATAAATCATTAGAAATTGAATATTTTCCAGAATTTATTAAAAAATATGATAAATACAGGGAGAAACTGGATTATCTTGTTTTGGGACTGCATGCCTTTAGAAAAGACGAAGATAGTACAAATTATAACGCTTGGAAGATACAGACAGGAGAAGATGTGCTGGCTTATGCAAAATATATGGTTGAAGCGATAGAAAGCAGTAAATTTGATTACATTGCACACCCGGATTTGTATGTAATAAATTATCGGACTTGGGATGAAAGTTGTGAAAAAGCTGCACATATGATTTCAAAAGCGGCTGAAAAAATGAATGTACCACTGGAAGTGAATGCAAATGGAATAAGAAAAACATTTGAACGACATCCTGACTGGGACAGATATATGTATCCATACAAGGAATTTTGGGAAATTGTGAAGCAGTACAATGTAAGGGCCATAATTGGCTCAGATACGCACGATTTTAATAGGATGGAAGATAAGGAAATGGAAATTGCAAGGGAATTTGCGAAGGAAATTGGGTTGACTGTGATTGAGAGTATTTTTTAGAATTAAAAGGTTTAACAGGAGGAATTAAATTGAAAAAAATAATTTTATTTATTTGTATTTTATTAGGATTAAACTCTTGTGACATGATTGCCGAATCAATTCGTGAGGCACATCGTAATGCTAAAGGATATGGAGAAGTAACTAAATCTGAAAGAAAACAAGATAAAATAGGAAGAGAACTTTTAGAAAAAAATACACAAAAAATAGTGTGGAATGAAATAGAATTGATAATTCCAGAAAATACAACAATAGATGATAAAGGGAGGCTCGTTTATGGTAATCAAGAATTAGAAATAAAATTTCATGCTGTCACTAGAAAAGAAAATATTTGTAGTGCCGAAGTGTCTTATAAGAAAGAATGGTATAAGAAATATAATAATAGTTACTATGTTTTGGAGTTTCATACATATCAAAATTTAATTTTTCATACAAATAGTAATTTAAAATTGGCTAAAAAAATAGCTAGAGAAAATAATTTTACTGAATGTTAAAAATTTTAAAGAAAGGAGTGTATGGTAAGTATTTTTTATTACTATACAATAAATAAATGGACAATAGTTTTAAATTTTTAAAAGGAGCAAAAATGATACATCCTACGACAGGAATAACCTTGGAGTATTTGGACAAATCTCATGCGGTTTGTTTTGTACTGTTTAATGAAACTAAGGAAAAGGTTATTTTGGTGAAGCAGTTTAGGCCAGGGCCGAAGGATTATGAAATTGAGGCTTGTGCTGGGCTGATTGATGGGAATGAGGAGCCTAGGGTAGCTGCCTTCAGGGAATTAAGGGAAGAAACTGGGTATCTGGAAAAGGACGTTACAGATATTGAGGAGTTGCCGCAAGGGTTATATGTATCGCCAGGTTATACTACTGAGAAATTATACTTTTTTAGTGCAAGACTAAAATCTGATGGCATTGAACCAATAGAACAGTCGCTTGATCACGGGGAAGAAGTGGAAGTGGTATGGGTTGATGTGAAGGATATTACAAAAGTGTCAAGTGATATGAAAACAATATTGGCAGTAACATATTTTTCGAAATAAAAGATAGCTGAGATTTAATTACAAGAAAAAACACACTTGATGTTACGAAGAACACTTTAATAAAGATAATTTTAGGTAAACAAAAATTTATGAAGGGAGGAGAATATGAATAAATTTTATTTGCCATTACCTGTTATAATATTAATTTTTTATATAGTTTACATAACTTTTGCGATAATTATGAGAAAAATTAGATTTAATGTGGAAAATTTGGAAGAACTGGATGGGGAATTTATATTTACTTTTATAAAAAGAATAAGGAAGGAGGAAGTTTATTTTAATATTGACGAGGTAAAAATGTGTCTTTTAACGAGAATACTTATTCGTGAAGGAACTTTTAGGATAATAAATTTCAATATCTATTTAAATGATGGATATAGTTTAAAATTAAGGAAAAAAAGGGAATGTCTATTGTTTTTACAAGTTTGCAGGGAAAAAAGAAAAGAGCTGTATCAGAAAATTTTGAGTATGATACCTGCGGAAACGACAGTTGTCTCGATTATTGAAAGGGAACTGGATAATTTCAAGCGATAAAAAATAAACTTAAAGAAAGGGAAAAAAATGAATCTGTGGAATTTTTTTAAACGAAAGAAAAAAACAAAATCAGGAATATGCTTTTCAAAGGAGAAGTCGATAGAGGAACTTTTAAAAAACTTTTTGGAAACTAATGCTGATAAAATTGAAACGGTTACGACAGAAAATGGAGAAAAATTAACTGAAAATACGAAAAAATTTTTTCTTGAATTAAAGGATGGGAGAAAAATAACTGTATTGATAAATTCAAATCGGGATTTTCTTCTTAAGCAGCAAATAGCACTGGAAATATTTCTGGAAAAATTAAATTCGGAAACTTTTAAGAATATAGATGAAAAGGAGTTCCTGGAATATAACAATCTATTTATAATTTTGGAGGCAGTAAATAAGGAAGAAGAGAAGGATGAAGCAAAGTTGGTGGAGCAGCTTGCAGATTTTTTAGGAGAATTCCATAGATTCATTATACAAAAAAATTTGAATCATTATCATTATAATGGGAGAAGGATGGTTCAGGACGAGAAAAAATGGCAAATTTCAGATTTTATTCCGCCCCTTTCCCAAAAAATGTTTTCTGAATATGAGATTGAAATGACAGATGATGATACTGGGAGAATAAAAAGAAATATTGAAATATTGAAGGGAAATGGACTTCCGTATGATGAAAAAATGGAAGTGAATATATCCGAAAAAGATGTGAAAATACACAAGAAATGGGATATTATAAGAAGAATTGTAGCAGTAGTAATAACACGGCTTGCTGCAGAAACACACCTTGAAAAAAAAGAAAATGGACAAAAAGAACTGGCTACAATAGTAGATATTTTTGAAAAGAGGTACCAGTTTAAGCAAGTTTTATCAGAGCGGGAAAAAGACTTTATTGAAAATCCGAGTGATGATAAGGAGATGAATGCAGAGTTTTATTTTAGACTTGAAGCAGCAAAAATGTTACTTTGGGTTTTGTCAGTTATAGATATTGAATTTCAGGATTTTAACACATTTTGCGACATTTCAGCTTTGATAAGTGGAATAAAAAATGAAAATTTAAAATCATTTGCGAGAAAATGTGAAATCCGTTCCAAAAATAAAATTATGGATATGCTTGACTATACATACAGGTTAAATTGGGCAAATGTTGAAATAAAACTGGATGGATATGAAAGAATTGTAAATGAGAGCATTTTATATTTTAGTAGACTGGCACTGGAATGGGTGGTTCAAGATGGAATGAGTATGGATGATATTGTGCTCCATACATAGGAAATGACTGTCATATTTGTTTAATTTTTAATAATATGCAAATAATAATATTTTGATGAGTTGAAAAATTATAAGGATATTTAAAAATAGGCTTAGATAAAATTAATTTTAAAAATTATTTGACAATGGAAATTAAAAATGCTAATATAAAAATGTAAGATTTATAAAGAATTTTTATAGTTAATAAATTTGTAATTATAATGTATAGAAGGAGAAAAAACACGATGAAAAAAATCGCAATTTTAACAAGTGGAGGAGATTCACAAGGTATGAATACAGCGATAAGAGCTGTCACTAAAGCTGCTATAAACAAAGGAATGGAAGTTTATGGTATAAAAAGAGGATACAAAGGTATGCTTGAAGATCAAATCTTTCCATTGACATTGCTGGATGTAAGTGGAATTGCTGATAAGGGAGGGACAATTTTATTATCAGCAAGATTGCCGGAATTTAAAGATCCTGAAGTTAGGGCAAAAGCAGCGGCTAATTTGAAAAAGTATGGAATTGACGGATTAGTTGTAATCGGTGGTGATGGTTCATTCCATGGGGCACATTATTTGTATGAAGAACACGGAATTAAGACAATTGGAATACCAGGAACTATTGATAACGATGTAGCTGGAACTGATTACACAGTTGGTTATGATACTGCATTAAATATTATACTGGATGCCATTTCAAAATTAAAAGATACTGCTACTTCTCATGAAAGAACATACTTAGTAGAAGTAATGGGAAGAAACTGTGGAGATTTGGCTCTTTATTCTGCGATAGCTGGAGGTGCAAGTGGAGTTATGATTCCTGAAACTGAAAGCTCAATTGATGATATAGCCGAAGTAATTAGAAAAAGACGTGCCGAAGGTAAATTATACGATATAATTGTTGTTGCTGAAGGTGTAGGAAATGTTGTACAAATTAAAGATGAGTTGTCAAAAAAAGTTGATACAAGTATAAGAGTTACTATCTTAGGGCATATTCAAAGAGGTGGAGCACCTACAGCATTTGATAGAATCTTGGCAACAAGACTTGGTGTAAAAGCAGTTGAATTAATTGAAGAAGGAAAAGGTGGATTGATGGTTGGAATTCAAAGTGAAGAAGTAACAACTCATAAATTATCTTACGCTTGGGAAAATTATTCAAAAGCATCTGCATCTGATTATGCAATAGCAAATATGTTATCATTATAATTATAATTGTTAAATAATAAATTTTATAAGTTTGACAATTTTTAAAAAATAAATGAACTCTCTTACATTAAAGTAAGAATTCATTGATAATTTAAGACAATGAAAATTTTAAATTAAATTTTAGGAGGAAAAATGAAAATTAAAATGACTAAAGTTGTTTGTACCATTGGTCCAAAAACTGAAAGTATTGAAATGTTGACAAAATTAGTGGAAAGCGGAATGAACGTAATGAGATTGAACTTTTCTCATGGTGATTTTGCAGAACATGGAGCAAGAATTAAAAATATTAGGGAAGTAATGAAAAATACAGGTAAGGAAATAGGAATCTTATTGGATACTAAAGGGCCTGAAATCAGAACTGGAAAATTAGAAGGTGGAAAAGATGTAGTATTGGAAACTGGTAAAAAAGTAACTATTACTACTGATTATTCTTTCGTTGGAAATGCTGAAAAATTTTCAGTTTCTTATCCAGGAATTGTTGATGACTTATATGAAGGAACTACAGTTTTATTAGATGATGGTTTAGTTGGATTAAAAGTTGAAAGTGTTGATAAAGCAGCTGGAGAAGTTCACTGTGTTGTTACAAATACTGGAGAATTAGGAGAAACTAAAGGTGTAAACTTGCCAGATGTTTCAGTTGGATTGCCGGCATTAGCTGAAAAAGATATTGCTGACTTGAAATTTGGTTGTGAACAAGGTGTTGACTTTGTAGCAGCTTCATTCATAAGAAAAGCATCTGACGTTGCTGAAGTAAGAAAAGTATTAGATGATAATGGTGGAAAAAACATCCAAATCATTTCAAAAATTGAAAGCCAAGAAGGTGTTGACAACTTTGACGAAATCTTGGAATTAAGTGATGCAATCATGGTTGCCAGAGGAGATTTAGGGGTAGAAGTACCTGCAGAAGAAGTTCCATTCATGCAAAAAATGATGATTAGAAAATGTAATAAAGCTGGAAAACCAGTTATTACAGCAACTCAAATGTTAGATTCAATGATTAGAAACCCTCGTCCTACAAGAGCAGAAGCTGGAGACGTTGCTAATGCTATCTTGGATGGTACAGATGCAGTTATGTTATCAGGAGAATCTGCAAAAGGTAAATATCCAGTAGAAGCCGTTAAAATGATGGCTACTATTTCAAAAAGAACAGATGAATTTAAAAAATTCAAAACAGTTGAAACTCCAGACGGATCAGAAATTTCTGTTACAGAAGCAATTTCAAGTGGTGCAGTAAGCACAACTAAAGCATTGGATGCTAAATTAATCGTATGTTGGACAAAAACTGGTAGATCACCAAGAATGATTAGAAAATATGGGCCAGTTGTACCAATTATCGCTTTGACAGACAATGAACAAACTGCTAGACAATTGGCGTTAGTAAGAGGAGTTAGAGCTTACGTAGAAAAAGGACTGGATAAAACAGATGATTTCTTCGCAAGAGCAAGAGAAATTGCAGCTAACCACGAAGAAGCTAATAAAGGTGACTTAGTAGTAATGGTAACTGGAATCTCTAAAGAAGGAACAACTAATACATTTAGAGTAGAAAGAGTTGGAGAATAATTACAAAATTAATTATTTGACACTTGCACACACAACAAGCAATTATAAATATTTTTATGAGGGAAATGGTTTTATACCTTTCCCTTTTTAAAATAGTGCAGAGTAATATTTTAAAATTAAATTTGAAAGTTAATATCTGAATTGTCAGTTTAAATTTAAAGAGATTTGAGTATATTTAAAGAAAGGGGTGAAATAAAAGATATGAAAAAACTTGATGATTTGATAGATGTGTTCGCAAAATTGCCGGGAATTGGGAGAAAAAGTGCAGCAAGAATTGCATTTGATGTTTTAGACAAAAGTGAGGCAGAAATTGATAGAATGTTGGAAATAATAAAAGATTCACATACAAATATTAAACATTGTGAGATTTGTGGAAATTTATCTGAAAATGACATTTGTGAGATTTGTGCCAATGAGAAAAGGGATAAGGAGGTAATCTGTGTTGTTGAAGGTGTAAGAGATGTGATTGCCTTTGAAAAATCTGAAACATATAATGGGCTTTATCACGTTTTAGGTGGCAAGATTGATCCGTTAAATGGAGTTACAATTGAAGATTTGAATTTAAGAAAACTAATGAATCGGTTAAATGGAGATATTAAGGAAGTTATATTAGCTTTAAATCCTGATTTGGAAGGGGAAACCACAAGCCTATATCTGACAAAATTCCTGAAGGAAAAAAATATCAAAATTTCTAAAATTGCAAGTGGTATTCCAATGGGTGGAAATATCGAATATACGGATATGGCGACGCTGGGGAGATCGCTTGAGGGTAGAGTTAATGTGGATGATGTAGATTAAGTTGGGCTCAAATAGGGATAAATTGAAAATATAGTTTAAAAATTAAAAAAAATAGGCATTTAAAATATTTTAGAGAATAAAAATTTAAATTACTTGCATTTTATCTATCATTTCAGTATAATTTAAATATAGGGGTTAAAAAATAAAAAGGGAGGAAATTGGAATGAGAAAGAAGCTGCCAATCGGAATATCTGATTTTAAAAAAGTGATTGAAGGGGATTACTATTATTTTGATAAGACGGAATTAATTAGCAAGATTATGGAAGAGGCTGGGGAGGTAAAACTTTTTACAAGGCCTCGGCGATTTGGGAAAACATTGAATATGTCAATGATAAAATATTTTTTTGATGTTAAAAATAAAGATGAAAATAGGAAATTATTTAAAAATTTAAAGATTTCCAAAAGTAAATATTTTGATTTACAGGGGGAAAGTCCTGTAATTTTTATCAGTTTTAAGAATTATAATAAAAGTAACTGGGAAGGTGGGATGGAGTACATCCGAAGTTTGATTGCCAGTTTATATGATGAGTTTTATGAATTATGTGAAAAGCTGAATCCAAAAAATAAGCGTTTTTTTGAAAAAATATGGATGGAAGAGCCTGATACAACGAATACAAATATTGAAAATTCATTGCTGGAATTAACGAAGTTTCTTTATCAGGAATATGGAAAGAAAGTGGTTTTATTAATTGATGAATATGATCAACCAATAATTAATTCCTATGTACATGGTTATTATGAGGAAGCAATTGAATTTTTCAAGTCTTTTTATGGTTCCGTTCTAAAGGATAACAACTATTTGGAAATGGGAATTATGACAGGGATTTTGCGTATTGCGAAGGAAAATATATTTTCTGGATTAAATAATTTACAAGTTTATACAATACTTGATAACAGGTTTACAGAATATTTTGGGATTATGGAAGATGAAGTTGATAATGCTGTAAAAGATTTTAATTTAGAATATGAATTAAAAGATGTCCAAAAATGGTATAATGGATATTTGTTTGGAAATTTAAAAGTTTACAATCCTTGGTCAATTAATAGTTTTCTGGATCACAAAAAATTAAAACCATACTGGGTAAACACAAGCGGAAATGATTTAATAAAAGTCTATTTAATAAGATTAAGAAATGAAATTTTTGATGATTTTTCTAAACTTCTGAATAAGGGGGCTATTTCCAAAAGGATAAATGACAATATGACTTTTTCAAATTTAGAATTAAATTATGAGGAGAATATATGGAATCTATTTTTTCATAGCGGTTATTTAACATTGGCTGAGGAAGTAAAGAATGAGGAAGTATATTTGAAAATTCCCAATGAAGAAATATTAAAAATGTTTTCAACAATGTTCATTGATGTGTATTTTGAAAATCATAATACATTTTTTAATATGACATACGCTTTAAAAAATGGAGAAATTGAAATATTTAAAAAGGAATTGAGAAAAATACTATTGGAAAATGTTGGAGTATTTGATGTAAGTGGAAATTATAAAGAGCAGTTTTATCATGGGCTTATGCTTGGAATGGTTTTGAGTCTTAAAAATGAATATGAGATAACGTCTAATAATTTTTCAGGAAAAGGACGTTATGATTTAATGTTAAAGCCTAAGAATCTTGAGAAGAGGAAAGAGGGAATTATACTTGAATTTAAAGTTATAAATGCAAAAGATGGTATAAATCAAAATGAAGTTCAGGAAAAATTGCAAGAGGAATGTGCAATTGCGTTGAAGCAAATTACTGAGAAAGAATATATTTCAGCACTTAAAAATGCAGGAGTTGAAAATATTTTAAAAATTGGAGTAGCATTTTTAGGAAAAGAAATGGAAGTTAAATTTGAAAGATAAAGAAAAATATAAAATATAAAAAATAAATACTCAAGCAGTCGGATAAAATAACCATTGCCTGAGTATTTTTTATTACAGTTAGTTTAATTCCTAAAATTTCAATAATTTCTACTTCAAATTTTTTATATATTTTTTCACAAAGTCCTGAATATCAGTTTTATCAATCACATTTGAAAATCTTATTTCTGAATTTCTCACTTCTGTCAATTTTCCCGGGAATTTTACACCAGTGATTTCTGATACTTCATCCAAAATTGCGTAAGGCTCTTTTGTTTCATCAATTCCCAATGCTTTTGCAATTGGAGTTGGGAACTTGAATGGGTGTGCTGTTGACATTATTACGGTGTGAATATTTTTATCTAGATTATTGTTATCTAATTTTTCATAAACTGAATAGGCGACTGCTGTGTGTGGATCCATTAAATAATGATAATTTTCATACACATTCTTAATTGCGTTTACAGTTTCATCGTCATTTGCAAATTCTCCATAAAATTCATTTTGAATATTTTTCAATTCTTCCTCATTTACTGATAATTCTCCGCCTGAAAGCAAGTTTGTGATTAACTCGTTTACTCTTTCAGAGTTTTCATTTAGTGCGTAATATAGGTATCTCTCAAAGTTTGATGAAAGTAAAATATCCATTGATGGTGAGTTTGTTGCGTAAAAGTCTCTATTTTTGTTGTATGTTCCAGTTTGGAAGAAATCAGCCAGAACTTTATTTTTATTTGAAGCTGAGATAAATTTTCTGATTGGTATTCCAAGTTTTTTAGCAATAAATCCAGCTAGAATATTTCCAAAGTTTCCAGTAGGAACTACCACATTAAATTCTTCATCAGGCTTGATTGTTCCAGCTTTTACCAAATTTATGTAAGTTGATACATAATAAATAATTTGTGGAAATAATCTTCCAATGTTAATTGAGTTTGCACTTGAAAACATTACATTGTAGTCATTTGTGTATTTTTTAAATTCTTCGCTTGAGAAAATTACTTTTATGGCACTTTGAGCGTCGTCAAAGTTTCCATTTATTGCGACTATTTCTACATTGTTTCCAAGTTGTTTTCGCATTTGTTCCTCTTGCATTGGGCTAACTCCGTTTTTAGGATAAAATACGACAATGTTAATTCCGTCAACATCTTTAAACCCTTCAAGAGCAGCCTTTCCAGTATCTCCAGAAGTTGCAGCCAGAATCAATATTTTTTTGTTTTCTTTTTGTTTTTCCTTACTCAAAAGCAGTAAATATGGAAATAATGAAAGAGCTAAATCTTTAAATGCCAATGTTCTTCCATGGAACAGCTCTCCAAAACTTACTTTTTCATTTAATTTATACACAGGAACAATATTTTCGTCATTGAAAGTGGAACTGTTATAGGCATTATTCACAGCTTTTTTTATTTCCTCATCTGAAAATTCTGTAAAGAACAATTTTATAATTTTTTCTGAAAGCTCCTGATAAGACAAGTTTTTCAGTTTATCGTAAGTCAATTTCACTTCTGGCAATTTTTCAGGAATATAAAGCCCCCCACCATTTGCAAGTCCATGTAATGTGGCAAAAGTCGAGCTTTGTAACTCGCCGCCTCTTGTACTTTTATAATTCATAACTACACCTCTTCTTTGATTATTTTATTTATAAAATATTATAACATAAAAAAATAGCCCAATCAATTGGAATAGAGCATTTTTCTCATTTTTCTTTAACAATTATTTTGTATAATATAGTCGAGAGAAAAGTAGGCTTTGTTAAAAATAATTATTTATAGAAAGGTTGGTAAAAACTATGAAAAAAATATTTTTAATGTTGCTATTGGTATTTTGTGTTGTTTCCTGTGAGTTAAAAAAGGCTCAGGAGGCGTATGATAAAAAGGAATATTTGGAAAGTATGAGAATCGTTTTAAAATATTTTGAAAAATATCCTAATAAATTGGAAAAAATAAAGCCGGAAGTAAAAAATGATCTTATGGGGAAATTTTCCAATATTGTAAATATTTATGAAGGAAAGGCTTATAACGGAAATTTCGATGAAAAAATAGAGGGGTATTCCAGTTTGGGACAAATTTATATGTTAATGGACAAATACTCAATTTCGCAACAATTTACGGATTTTACTCAAAAACATAATTTAAGTTCAATTTATGAAAATTATGAAAATATGATTTCACAAAGAATAAGAAGCAATGTAGACAGAATGAGCTATGAAAATATTTATAAAATGATAAAGAAAGATTATAATAAACATATAGAATTTACAGAAGAATTAATGGCCAGTAATATTTCGAGCGGGAAAATGGCAATTTATAGGGAAGTAAATAAAAAAATGACAAAATCAAAAGCTGATAAATTAATAGAACTTGCACAAAAATATGAATATTCAGATAAATACAGGGAAGCAGAAAAATTGTATTTAGAAGCGAGCAAAACTTATTCACGTTATGATGAAAATTATAGACAGGCAAAGGACAAACATTTTGAAATTAAACGAAAAGCTGATTTGATTGATGCGGAAAAAAACTATAATTTAGGGCTTTCAAAGGCAAGGGAAGGTACTAAAGCAAGTTATAGAAAGGCTACAGAGTATTTTGAAAAAGCAGAACGATTTATTCCTAATTATAAAAATAGTAAAGAATTGGCAAGAAAATATGAAGAAATGGGGAATATAGATTATTATATTTCAGATTGCCCCAATTCAGTTGAAAATTCAATAAGCAGCAGCTTATCAAAAATAGGAAGAAGAAAAATGTCAAGCAGTTCTGCTGATGTGGTTATTTCCTGCAATATTGATACTAATTATAGAGTTTACACTGAATCTCCAAGAACACAGAGGCATACTGAAACAAGACAAGCACGAGATGCAAGTGGCACATATGTTTCAAAACAGTATATATTTGAAGAAATTAAGAAAATTTCAACTGAAACGATGGATGTGAGATATAGAATAAATTTAAGTGGAATGACAAATAGAAATTTTAGTGGAAATTTCTCATTAAAAAATGAATACAGCGAAACAATCTATACAGGAGATGTTCCTGAAAACTATAAATCAGTAAGAGAAGTCCCATTAGGAAGAAACGAAATGAAGAACAAGGCTTACAATACAATGGAGCAAAAAACACATATGGAGTTAGAAGAACTTGTAAGAGTTATAAAAAATTTATAAATAAAATTAGCAGGGAGGTTTTGTATTCTCCTTGTTTTTTATTTTTAAAAAATTTTAAAATTAGTAAGATTTCTCATTTTTCTTTAATAAATATTATATATAATGTTAAGTAGAATAGGATATTTTTGTTTGAAATTTAAGAAATATATATAAATACAGAAAGGTTGGAGAAAGTTATGAAAAAAATATTTTTGATGTTGCTATTGGTATTTTGTGTGGTTTCTTGTGATTATGAGTTAAAAAGGGCTGAACAGGCTTATAATGATAAGAAATATATTGAGAGTATGGAAATTGTGCTGGGATATTTTGAGAAAAATCCTGAAAAATTAGGAAAAATACGTCCAAAAGTTAGAAATGAAATTTCAGAGAAATTTTCTAATATTGTTAATTATTATGATGATATTTATTTGAATGGAAATTCTATCGAAGAAAAACTTGAAGCGGCACATAATTTACTGAAAATTAATATATTACTAGGTAGATATGAATTTTCTGAGCAATTTACAGATTTCAGAAAGGCTTATAATACGGAGGTAATTTATAAGAAGTATGAAGAGTTGGTGTCTAGGCAATTTGAAAGTGATTTTGGACGGAAAAACTTTACTGCTGCGTATGATATTCTTACATACTGTCAGGATGAACCTTTGGATACATTGGTGAAGGAAATTAATTCTTCGGGAAAAAATAAATATGAATATTTAGAATTGCATAAAAAATTATCACAACTGGTTGCCGATAAATTCATAATTCTCGGAAAAAAATTTGAAGAGCTGAAATGGTTTAGAAATGCTGAAAAGGCTTATCATGCAGCGGATAGTTCATTTTCGAGATATGAGGATAATTATAAAAATTCACGAAACAAATTTAAACAAAGTCAAGATACTGCCAACAAAATTGAGGCTGAGGAAAATTATAAAAGGGGTGTTGAAAAATTAAAAAATGCAGCTGATGAAACGGATTACAGGAATGCAGCTTCTTATTTTGCAAATAGCAGAAAATATGTTTCTGGCTATAAAGACAGTGTTGAATTGGAAAAGGAAGCAACACATAAGGCAGATTTAATAGCAGCGAATAAAAGTTACGACAGAGGAATGGCGTATTTAAAAAATGGGACATCAAAATTAAATTACAGAAATGCGGCCAGCGAATTTAGAAATGCAGATAAATATATTTCGGGCTTTAAGGATAGCAGAAAATTGGCTGACAAATATTATGAAATGGGATATATTCGATATTCCATCAATGGAAATATATCAAGTATTAATCAGAAGATAGACAATAGAATGCAAGGCATTGGTAAAAGAGTTTCAGGGAAAGCTGATGTTGTAATTTCTTATCAAACTGATTATGATTATAACATTTCAACTTTTCCTCCAGATATAACTAACAAGCGTGAAAATATAGAAACTAAGGATGCTGACGGGAATACTATTACAAGGGAATATATTTTTGAAGAAGTAAAAAATATTTCAATCGAAAAAATAAAAATAAGATACAAAATTACTGTGAATGGATTAATAAATTACAGTAATAATAATAAAATAGAGTTGGAAAATAAAGTTAAAACTTTACAGTATACTGGAAATGTTCCGAGTAAATATAAGGCTCAAAAAGAAGAGATACTGGGAGAGAAAAAAATGTATAATAAGGCTTACAATTCTTTTATTTCCAAGATTAGTTCAGAAATTGATGATATTGTATATAAAATATCGAGATTATAATTTTTTATTTATAAAAATTAAAATATGACGGTAAACAAATTTATTTAAAAATATTTTTAAATTATATATTGACTTCTTATAAAAATATGGTATAATATTTACTGTAAAAAGATTAGGTTAATTAAAATATAAAAATAAAATAAATTTTAGGAGGAACTGTTATGAAAAAAATAGCATTAGGATTATTTATGATGACGGCAATAGCTGCATTTTCAGCACCAAAGTATGTGGATGTGAACAGGATACGTAAAGATGGTTATACAATATATCAGGATATAAATACCACATTTGCTTTTACAAAGGAAACAGATGAACTGAAAGTGGCGATAACACTTTACTTTTCAGATAAAGGAAGTGCCAAGGCTGTAAAGAATATATTTAAAAGAGTGGCACCAAGCAATTTGAGATTACTAGATGAAATGGAAAATAGCAGAGCCTACATTCAAAAATTTTATGAAAGTTCGTCAAAGAAATATATGTATAATATCATAGCTAAAAGGGAAAAAGTAAAAGGTTGTTTTGTCACAGCAATGTTGACAGTTAATGGAGAAATTTCAGAAAAAAAGTTGGGTAGAATTACTGATACCGTAATAACAGATGTTGAACGTTATTTGGAAAAATAATAAAAATTAGGAGGAGTTGTTATGAAAAAGTTAATATTAGGTTTGTGTTTGGTATTTGGAATGGTAGCGTTTTCAGCACCTGGCTTTGTGGATGTAAAGAAAATAAAAAGAAAAAATTATAATATTATTCTTGATGAAGATGTAGCACTTACTTATTATGGGGCACTTGACAATAATAGAGTAGTAATAGTAATGTATTTTTATGACGGTGTTAGTGCAAAAGTTATTTCCAATTTGTTTGGTAAAGAAGTTATAGATAAAATGGGAGTTGAATATCAAGATAACTTTGAAAATAGCAGATATTCTGTTAGCAAATATTATGATTCAACTGAAAAAAAATATATTTACCAGATAACAGGGAAAAAAACTAAGGTAAAAGATTGCTACATTTCACTTGTTTATCTTACAGATTTAAATCTTAATGAAAAACAGATAGCAAATGAAGCAAATGTACTTTTAAATGAAGCAGAAAGTTATTTGAGAAAATAATCTGAAAAATAAAAAGGAGTTTTTGGAAAAATATATTTATTGAATTGGCTATTTCCGATTGGAAGTAGCTATTTTTTTAAGTAATTACAATAATAAAAAGAATTTATTTACTTGTATTTTTTTTCTGAAAATGGTATCATACTGGTGGAAAATATGCGAGGAGGGAAATACGAAATTGAAAAGCAGGGTTGAAGAAAAAAATGGCGGATTAAGGATGGAAAACATAAACTCGGGTAATTTAAAAAGAGAGAATATTGAATTAGATAAAAAAAATGTGAAAACAGAAAATATGAATGGGCAAAAAGAGGAAATATTGAAGAAAATGTTAAAAGATGTGGATGATGAGGCAAAAAGGGAAGAAATTATCCATATGTTACTGGAACAGAAGGTTTCAAAGGTTATAAAGGAGGAGGAAATTGATAAAAAAAAGTTATCGTATAAATTTTCAAATTTTGTTGGAAGCAGAGAATTTGTCGTTTTAACGATAATGTTTGTGGCATTGTGGATTGGGATAAATATTCTATTTCTTGTGATTAAACAGTTTAATCCGTACTCATTTGTAATATTAAATGTTGTTTTATCCTGTTTTATGCTTATTTTTTGTTCGCTTATAGTTTTTAACCAGAATAAAAAGAAAAAAATTGATGAAAAAAAATCTGAAAATGATTACAAGGTGAATTTAAAAAATGAAATTATAATTGAAGATTTACATTACAAACTGGACGATTTAATTGAAAAACAAAATGAAATTGCAAAACGGGTATCAGAGCTGGAAACTAAGAAAAAAGTGCCACCAGTTAAAGAAAAGCGGGCATATAAGTTTATTGATATTTCAGAACACGATACAAAAAGAAAATAAAAAATATTTTTAATTTTTTAGAAATAATTTTTTTTTAAAATAAAGAGTTGCAAAAGTGAAAAAATTAAGATTGAAAATTTTATGCCAACATGATTTTATAAATAGCTAATTAATTGGGAAAGAAAAGGGAAAAATGAATATTTTTGATTTGAAGGATTTGTCTGAAAAAGAGGAAATTGTTGAGATTTTGACGGGGAATGAGAATGTCAAGATTGAGAAGATTATTTCGACTGGACAAACGACGGATTGGCAGGAATCGGAACAAAATGAATTTGTTATTCTGATTCAAGGTGAGGCTGAAATTGAATATTTTGGAAATAAAAATCTCGAAAAAAATGAAAATATAATAGAAAACCAAAGGAATACTAATAATAAGAAACTACAATTGGCAAAAGGGGATACAGTGTTAATCAACAAGGGGGAAAGGCATAGAGTTAGTTACACGAGTAAAAATCCTTGCTGTATATGGATTTGTATCTTTTTTGAATAAACTTGTTCGATAACTATATGGATTGGGAATTATGTTAATGTAATATTATCAAAATTTTTGTCAAAAAAGCATTAAATTATCGGACATATTTAATAAATTAAAAAAATAAAAGAAGAGGTGAATATAATGTTATTTGTAATATTTGCATTGGTTGTAGTTATTGCAACAGGGATACCATTTGTGAAAAAGGGGATTGAAAATAAAAATTTAATGAAGGAATATGTCGAACAGGGGCTTGGAAAGCACGAGGCAATTGGGAAAATAAAAGATGCCAAGACTGCAAATGATAAAGTTATTGAAGGGTTGTTTTATCTGTCCTTTGTAGCTTTGCTTGGTGGTGGATTTTATAATTTATATTTATATGAAAATGAAAATTCTGACAATATGGGTGCTCAGCAGCAGTCAGAAAAAACAATGGCAGAAATTACAACGGATCAGAATCAAAATGCCCAAAACCAGCAAAATCAAGGCACACCAACTATTCAAAATAACATAATTACTGATTCCAACGACGCACAGATTCAGGAAAAGGTTAAAAAAGAACAGGCCAGAATTGATAAAATGTTTGCTGATAGCCAAAAAAATACAGAAAGTTTATTTGAATCACTGAAAAAAAGTTTAGATAAGAAGGATACTGGCTCTGGAATCAAAAATGGTGAAAAAGCATTGGAAAATGTAAAAAAATCCAACGATTTATTTAAAAAGGCAAAATGTAATCCAACTGGAGATGCCACTTTTGACAAGGAATGTCCAAAACTGCTTGAAAAAGGAAAAGAACTCTATTCATCAAAACAAATTGACGTTGAAAAAATGCTAGGTATGTTAAAAGAAATTGAAAAAGGCATAAATAACGTTAAAAATAGCGAAATAGGGCAACAGGCTATGGAAGAAGGCGGTAAATTGTGGGATAGTCTTATGAAGAAAGTGGATGAGACTCAAAAGAAATAGGAATTTTGAAATTTAGAAAATAAAAACATATACTAAGACGGTTGATGAAAAGTCTGAAGTATATGTTTTTTCTTTATTTATAATTTTATTTTTTTAGATTTATTTTCAGGTAATTTGTTATCGTTATAAAGCCAAATTTTATTCACATCAAATCCAATACTTTCTAATTTCTGAATCAAATTTTTATGTTCTATAAAAATCGTTTTATGTTCTCCTACAGAGTTTACTCCAAACATTTCTGATATTTTTTTCAGATTAGTAGATTTTACAATTTCATCCTCTAAATTTTTATTTTGATAAATGAATATATAATTTACATTATTTTTTTCTAAATTTCTTTTGTTTTCTAGAATTTTTTGGAAACATTTTTCGTTACTGTATAGAACATCTGTATCAACTACCATAACACAAACTGCATTCTTTTCCAATGTTCTTAAAACTGCTTTATGAATAACCTCTTGTGATATATTTTTTATTCTTATCTTACCTGACTGGATATATTTATTTTTTATAGCATTTATTAACTTTTTTTCACATTCCCCTTCAACAAAGTAATGTATTATATTCCTCATATTACCCCTTTCCTTTTGTTGTTTATAATATCAATAATGTCGTATATTAATTCATCATCAGGAATTGTATCAAATACATTGTTTTTTACATAATTTATTAAGTTTCTGTCATTTCTTTTTATCATATCTTCAGGATATGTAACTTTTATTTTCCCATCTTCACGTTTAGATAGAAATGTAAATGAATGTGTTGGGAAATTCATAGTCAATATGTCGCTATTATGTGTCGTAAAAAATAATTGAGATTCATTTCCCATTATATCTATCATTATTGAAAGAATAGATTTTTCAAGTTCTGAATGAGCATGTGAAAATTTTTCATCAATGTAAAAAGGCCTGTCAGGTTCTTGAATCATCTGATCTATTGCAAATATAATCCCCAGAGCTTCCTCTGTTCCGCTTGATAAAATATCTCTATCTACAATTTTTCCGTTTTGCAACAGTACACTATCCCTATTCTTAAAAATTATTTGATAGCCATTTTCTGTGTTTTCAATTTCTTTTATATTTTGTATAGTATTATCAAACGTTTTTAAGATATTGCTAGCTACATTTAAGTTTTTAATTTTTTTAGTTAAGTTATTTGATTGTGGAAAGTTAAAAAACCATCCAAAACCATTTATTTCATCTAATATTTTTTCAGTTTCATTTTTTTCATTTTCCTCTTGTGAATACTTTTTAACAACATCTAATCTTTCGATTGCCCTTTCGTAAGAGTCATTTTTGTTTAAAGTTGCTTTACTTAACTTCATTTTCTTTATATTCAGATGTTCATCATCTTCATTTAACATTATTTTCTCAACCACAACATTTAATCTATACAAATTATATTTATTTTCTTCCTTGAGTACAATATCCAATTCAAACATTGCTTCTGTGCCTTCTTTATTAACTGCTTCAAGTAATAAATCTACTCTTTGTTTTGCTATAAAATTAAAAATATTTCTCAACATTTTTCCAAATGTGGTTTTTCCTGCTGAATTTGCTCCCATTATTATATTTAGTTTTTTAAATCTGAAATTAGGGATTTTTTCAATGAACTCATGTTCAATAAGAGAATTTTTTACTTTCCTAGGATATGAAAAATTTATCTCAAAATCTTTAAATGAATAAAAATTATCTATTTTCAATCTCATTATAATCATAAATTTTAACTCCTTTGACAATATAATTATAATATATTATATCATATTTTCGTCAATTTTGGTAAAAAATACCATCAAACGATTTAATATTTTTTTAATTCTCAATTATTATATAGGAGTTAATTTTTATGGAAAGTATGCTAAAAATTTAGAAAATAAAAAAAATGATAGATATTAAAAACTGGGGAATAGAAAGTTTAAACATATATTTTTTGATTTTTATGTCAAATAAATTTTATTAATCTTAGATAAAATTAAAATAAAATTGAATTTTGTTAAAAGTTTGATATAAAAAAATAGTTATTTTTTTGATTTTGTACTATTTTAAAAGGGATTTGTAATAATTTTGGGAAAATGAAAAATTTTTAATTTTTTTGAAAAAACCCTTGCTTTTTTTTTTTTTTTTTGGTAGACTTAGTTCAAGAATAATTTTTTACAAAGATAATGATAATCTGAATATGAAAAATCACTTATTTTGTTAAAATCACTATAAAATCACTAAAACTAAATATCACTTAATTTTAGGTTATTTCATTATTTTTGTAAAAATTTTAAGTTTTTTTATAATATGGCAATATTTATTTAAAATTAAAGCTGTGTTGTTAGAATTCCAAGTTGATTTAATTTTTTATTAAATTCAAAGGGATTCAAATGAAACTTAAAAATTCTAAAAAATAAGGAAAGAGGAGAAATTTATGACAAAAAGTTTGTTACAAGTAAAAAAAGATTTAAAAGCCTTTGCCAAAAGATGTAAAGACTTTAAATACACTGATTCTGCATTGTTTACATTTTTATTATGCGGAATGTTATTATCTGTTAATTTATTTTCAGCTGCTACAACTGATTCGAGTATTCAAAATCAAGTTCATCAGATTAACACTTCAATAAGTCAGATACGGACAGATTTCAAGCGTGCAAAAATTGAGAACAACAAATTGATAAAAGGTACAAACCTTGAATTAATCCAATTAATGGAACAAGGAGATCAAGTTGTAAAAGAACCGTTTTCAAGTTGGCAATTTGGAATTAATTATTTTCATAGCAACTGGGGAGGAACTTATAAAGGACGTGGAGATAAAGAAAAAAATGTAATTTACCAAAGAGATCCAAATAATAAATTTGGCAATTATGCAGGTGCAGACTATGGGCGAACTTTTTTAAAAAGAGTAATAGAGCCTATTTCGGCGATTCCGGTGGATGCGGCGGTTAAGCCTAAAAATATTCAAAAAACAGCTTTAAATATTAATTTGCCAACAATCGGGGCACCTAGTACGCCTAATTTGAATATTAGTGTTAGGGCACCTAAAGAAATAGGAAGTATTAACATAACTACTCCAAGTGTTAATGTTTCTTTACCAACTCCAAGTACAAATCCTTTTAATGATTTTAGATTTGAAGACAATACATATGGTTATCATGGAGGGACAACAAGAACTTTAGTTTCAAATGATGTTTATTGGACAGGATATAACCCAAATCCAGGTGGAGGGTATCAACAAGGGTTTGGAAAAAATAGTACAATTGTTAGAAATACTGATAGAGATGGCTCATTATTTTATTTTAGTGGAGATGGCCATGACTTTTCAGGAGATCAACCTTTCACTCTTGATGGTATAACAGTTTATGCTGCTGGGAATATGACTGTAAATTCACAAAGTTCTGGTTTAGTTGGAAGAAATAATTATCCGGCACCTGGCCCTGGAGAAATAAAAAAGAACGGACAAATTGCAATTCATACAGTGAACGATGGAACTATAAAAAATGTAACTGGCCATCTTATGGGACGTGCTAATTTTGTTTCTATAGAAACATGGCAAGCTGGAAATGTAAAATTTGAAAATACTAAAGTCAATGTAAAAGAAGATGAAAACACTTTATTTTATATCTATCCTGCATATTATGAAGCATTAACAGGATTACCAGTAAAAAATACACATTATAATTCAATCCAATTTCGTGGATTAGGTTCCGATAGAAAAAGAGGTGGATTTACTGGAGATGTACAAGCAACTATTACTTCTCAAAGAAATACGATATATTCAGCGATGGGGGTACAAGGAAGTTTTAACATGGACAGTACGGGGAAATATATTTTGGAAGGTGGAAGTAATGTCGTTTACTCAGGACTAGGATATAGTGCGAATTTTGATAATATATCTGCTCATAGCACTTCACGTGTATCTGATACAGATACAATGTATAGAATCAGTTCAGTTAAAGGGATGACACCATCAATAAAAATGACAACACCACCAGAATCATATGGTGATAATAATGTTGTGTTATTTTTCAATGATTTATTGCCCTTATCTCAAGCCCAAAGTACAACAGTCTGGCCTGAACCAAATTCAGATTTAACACCAACTCTTAATAGGAATAATTGGAATAAGTCAGTAATAGGTATTTATCAAGGTGAAATATTAGCTAAAGCAATTATTGGAAATAAGAAAAATAATAATGCAAATGGAGCAGATGCCAACGCTGTTCAAGGAGCTAGCGGGAATACTGTTTATACAAAAGATAGTGGTGGACACGCTAAATACATCAATGGAGATAATAAATATGTTGAAAGAAATGTAGTAATACTGGCACAGTCTGGACAAAGAGATGGTATTAAAACAGATGATTTGGGAGCAGTATACAAACCGACAGCTACATCTACAGCTCTTAATGGAACAACAGTGGGTAGTGATTTTAGTAAAGATCCTATACATTCATTACAGATAAATAATATAGAAGTGACTTTTGGAAAATATTCAAAAGATAATGTAATGGTAGTTTCAAAAAATGGAACAGTAGTAGATATAGCTATGCCAACAAATAGCCATGGAAATGATGCGACAGATCCTTCATTGGTAAATACGAAGATAAGAACAAATGATATAACAGATTATGGTAATGCTACAACATTAAAGGCCTCAAATAATGATACTGATAATCAAGTTGCAACTGGAACAATTTTGGCATATGCTAAAGGGAAATGGAAAGATTCAGCAGAAAATAATAGAGCGGGTGCATTTTCAGAAAATACAATTAATACATTAAAAGATTTGGGAAGTCAGATTAATATAGCCCCTAATGTTGTAATGTCTGCAAGATATAAAGAATTACCTCTTATAAATCCTTCTACAGGAGCATTGGTTATAGATCCTTCTACAGGATTACCCAAAAAACAAGGTTCGCATCCTATAGCTTATGTAGCTGAAGATGGTGGAATTGTAAAATCGTATGGAAAAACAACAGCTAAAGGTTATAAATCAATAATTGGATATGCAACTGGGGCTGGGAGTCAAATTTATGCTTATGGTGGTGTAGAAGAAAAAGATGAGTGGGCAGATACAAACGATGCCGATACAAAAAAAATGTTATATGAAAATATAGGTGGATATGCTAAAGCGGGTGGTGAAGTTACTATTGGAAGTAAAGGAGAAACATTTAATTTAACTAGTCCTGATGGTTCACAAGCTTCGAAGGTAAAAACTGCAACAATAACTGTTGGTGCAACAACTTCAACGATACGTGGAATAGGTGCAATTGCAAATGGAGGGACAGTAAACCTTGAGGGAACAACTAATATAGAAACTGGTACAAGTGGAGGATTAGCAGCATTAGCAGGTGGAACAGTAAATTATTCTGGTGGAACGATAAAAAATAAAGACAATCATGTGGCAAGAGGACTTTCAGATAATGATCATGAAAATGTAACACCTTTTTATGCTGATGCAACAAGTAAAATTGTATTTAAATCAGGAAGTAATGGTAAATCACAAACAACAATAGATATGTATGATGGAGTATTTATTACAGGAAAAGATAGTGACTATGAAAATTCAGATACTGCTACGACAGGAAAATATCGTGGTGTAGGTAATGTTACAGTAAATGTGCATGATGGTGTTACAATTGGATCGTTTGATAAGTTGACAGGATTAGTTTGGGATGATTCTTTAGATAAAAGTGGAACTTTTTTAAATGCGTTGCCTGGAATAGCTAAATTTGGAAAAGTTAATATTTTAGGAGCATATAAAACAACACTTACAAATGGAGATTTAAGCGTAACAGCTTCTTCTGTTGATTTAAATAGTTCAAATGATAGATATAATGGTATATCAATGGCTAACGAGCTGATAACAATAAGTAATGCGACATCAGTAACTGGAAATATAGGTGCTGGAAGTTTAGTTTCTCAAGGAAAGGCACAAGGACTTTCAATGGGAAATCTTTCTACAGCCACTCAAACTGCTGCTGGTATAACACCATCTAATGCAACTTCTGGATTTAAAAATGAAGGGACTGTAAATGTTACAGGAGGAACAACTGCAAATGGTATTGCAGGAATGAATGTAAGTTATGGAACAATTAAAAATGGAACATCTAAAGGTTCAACTGCAACAGTAACAATTGATAATGGTGCAGGAATTTATGGAACTAATGGAAGTAAACTGGAAAATTTTGGAACGATTAATGTAACAGGTTCTGGAGCTGGGATAGCGGCGAGAGGAACTGATAAGAATACAAAACAATATTATGGTACAGATGATGCTAACTTTACACATACTCAATATACAATAAATATAGAAAATCATGGTGCGATTAATGTTGCAGGAAATAATCCAGTTGGAATTTATGCTGAAAATAATACACGGGCAGCAAGAGATAAGGTAATTGTAAAAAATGACAGTCAATTAACTGTTGGAAATAACGGTGTAGGAATTGCTGTACTTTCAAGTCCAATAGAAACAGGACAAAAACAAGGAACACCTCTTGTATCAGTAGCAGGAGTAAATCATGGTGCAGGTTCAGATCAAGGTGGAACAATTACGGTAACTGCATCTGGAGCTGGTTCTGATATTATAACTGGTGTAAATGGTAAAGGTATCTATGCGGAAGATTCTGATATTAATTTGACTGGTGGAGATTATGTAATTGAAACTAAGGAAAAAGGTATAGGAATATTTGCTTCTGGAGATACGAATGTAAATGGAACCCTTGAATATAAATACAATGGAAGTACGACAGGAACTGGAATGGGGATTGTTTATAATCAGGATGGACAGCCAACTAAGACAAATAAAGCGAATGTAAAACTTAATAATGCCACTAATACTACTGGTGGAATGATTGGGTTATATACGACAGCAGGAACTGGTAATACATTTATTAATCAGGGGGATATAACTGGAACGTCATCAGCACTTGAGTTTGGGATCGTTTCAAATGGAGCGGATGTAATTAATGATGCCGGGCATAAAATAAAACTTGGAAATGCAACAGCACAGGCAAATGCCAATGTCGGAATTTATTCAAAAGCTAAAAATAAAACAGTCAATAAAGGTGCTATTACTGTTGGAGATAACGCAATAGGAATTTATGGATATGATGTTGACAATGAAAATGGTGCCTTGATAAAAGCTGGAGATAACGGTGTTGCAATTTACACTCATGATACAGGAACTAATGTAAACTTAAATTCAGGCTCTACAATCACATTGGGTGGAAATCAGGCTGTCGGGGTTTATGCAGTAGGAACTAACCAAAATCTTAATGCAAATTCTGGTGCAACAATGAATATTGGAGATAATTCATTTGGATTTGTTGATGCAGGGACAGGAAATACTGTAACTTCTAAAATAGGAAATGTATCATTAGGAAATGATTCAATTTATGTATATCAAAATGATAATACGGGAAAAGTATTTAACTATACTTCTGTAACATCAACAGGAAATAAAAATTATGGACTTTATGGTAATGGGACAATGGAAAATCGTGCAGATATTGATTTTTCGATAGGAGCTGGAAACGTAGCAATTTATTCTACTGGCGGAACAGCTACAAACTTTAACCTAATTAAAGTAGGGGCTTCAAATACTGCAAATAAAGAATTTGGAGTAGGAATGGCAACAGGGTATTATGATGAGGCGACACATGCAATCTCTAATCAAGGGACTGTCATAAACAGAGGAACTATTGAAGTAAGCAAACCGAATACAATGGGAATGTATGCAGTTGGTTCAGGTTCCAAGGCGATAAACTACGGAGATATTAATCTTTCTGGAAGTAATACAATTGGAATGTATCTTGACAGAGGAGCAGTTGGAGAAAACTGGGGTACAATCAAGACTACGGCAGGAGGATTTACAGCAGTAAAAGGAATTTATCTGGCAAATGGAAGTTATATTAAAAACTACGGAACAATAACTATAAATGCCTCAGATCCTAAAAGTGCGGGAATATGGACAGATACACAGTCAGTAGATAAAGCTGTGGAAAATGCAACTGGTACAAATTCTTCAGGAATACAGCAGACAGGAACTTCAAATTTACCAATGAAAGTAGTTACAGCTGATGATATGAAGGAAATGGGAGGAGTTACAATAAAAGTTCCACCTAGATCAACAACAGTAACAGTTACAGACGCAAATGGAAATGCAATCCCAATAGCAAATGTAGATACAAATGTTCCATCACCGACAGCAACATTGGTAACAGTAACATCACCATCAGGAATAACAACATTGGACTTGTCTAAAATAGGATTAGGAAGTATACCATCTGCATCAAAGGCAACAAGTCTTGGAATGTATGTAGACACTTCCGGAGTGAATTATACAAATCCTATTCAAGGAATTAATAACTTGACAGGATTGACAGACATTAATTTATATTTTGGAAGTGAAGCGGCAAAATACACTACCGCAAAAGCAATACAGATAGGGGATAATATTTTAAAACCATATAATGATGCACTAGCTTCAGTAGTAACAGCTGGAACAACATTAAACTCAACTGCAGCCAGCCTTACTTGGATGGCACAGCCTACAAAAAATGCTGCGACTGGACTTTTGGATAAAGTATATCTGGTAAAAATTCCTTATACAACTTTTGCCAAAGCTGGAGATGCCCAAACTTATAACTTCCTGGCAGGACTTGAAGAAAGATACGGGGTAGAAGGCTTGGGAACGAAAGAAAAATCAATATTTGATAAGCTGAATAGCCTGACAGGTGGAGAAGGACACATTCTGGCTCAAGCAATTGATGAAATGAAAGGACATCAATATTCAAATATCCAACAAAGAATGTTTGAAACAGGAAGCGTATTAAGCAAGGAATTTGACTATTTGCAAGATGAATGGAGAAATCCGTCTAAAAACAGCAACAAAATTAAAGTATTTGGACAAAGAGGTGAATTTAAGACTGATACAGCAGGAGTTGTTGATTATACAAGCAATGCCTATGGTGTAGCGTATGTTCACGAAAATGAAAAAATAAAACTTGGAAATAAATCTGGATGGTATGCAGGATCTGTTTACAACAAATTCAAGTTCAAGGATATTGGAAAATCACAAGAAGAGCAAACAATGATTAAAGCTGGAGTGTTCAAGACAATGTCGCCTAAGAGAGATTACAATGGTTCATTAACTTGGAAAATTGCTGGAGAGGCTTTTGCAGGACGTGGAGATATGAAACGTAGATACTGGATAGTGAATGAAGTATTTGAGGCAAAAGGAAAATATACTACTTACGGTGTCGCACTTAAAAATGAAATTGGAAAAGAATTCAGAACAAGTGAAAACACAAGTATCCGTCCATATGGAGCTTTGAACTTGGAATATGGAAAATATTCAGATTTCAGGGAAACAGGGCCTATGGCATTGAAAGTAAAAGGAAACGACTACTTCTCAGCAAAACCTGAAGCAGGAATATCATTTAACTATAAACAGGATTTAGGAGTAAGAAGCAGCTTGACAGCTAGTTTAACAGCGGCTTATGAAAATGAACTGGGTGAATTATATGATGTTCAAAATAGAGCCAAACTGAAAGGAGCAAAATCATCTTATTATAAACTTCGTGGAGATAAGGAAAATCATAGAGGAAATGGTAAGTTTGACTTAAACTTCGGATGGGACAACACAAGATTCGGAGTAACGGTAAATGCTGGGTATGACACAACTGGAGAAAACTTCAGAGGTGGAATTGGATTTAGAGCTATTTACTAATTCTTAATATTTTGAGTTATCGTTTTAATTAATAAAGTTATAAAAAATTGGAAGTTATCTATTAATTTAGATTTTCTTCCAATTTTTTTGTTATACTATTTACAAACTATGGAACTATTAAAATATCCTTTAATTAAATTTTATCATTAAGTATCCACATAAGGGATTTTTATTCAGAATTTGAAAAATTGCTTATTGTTAATAAATATTTTTCTTAATTCTATGTTTTTTCTTTTATATAAGCAAGGGAAATCAGTCGCCATTTCCCTTGCAACCCTGGCTCGTCTAAGCATTTCTTTGAAATAAAAACGAAACTCGCTGACGCTCAGACAATCGTTTTCATTCCAAAAAAATCACGACATTCTATATTAAATTATAAAGATTATCA
This sequence comes from Leptotrichia trevisanii DSM 22070, assembly GCF_000482505.1. Lineage (NCBI taxonomy): Bacteria > Fusobacteriati > Fusobacteriota > Fusobacteriia > Fusobacteriales > Leptotrichiaceae > Leptotrichia > Leptotrichia trevisanii. The sequence continues at coordinate 86,392 of NZ_KI519444.1, read as the reverse complement.
TATTTAAGTTTTAGGCTTTAACATTTAAAAATACTAAATAAGCAAAATTTCGTTAAAGGAAAAATAACTGTCTGAGCGTAGTTTTACGAAGCGAGTTTTATTTTTTCTTTATAAGAAAGTTTTGTGTAAAGCGGGGTTGTAAGGGCATGGCGTATGATGCCCTTACGTTAAAAAAAATTCAATAAAAAATAGAAAAAACTATTATTAATCATAATATTTATAAACTAAAATTATAAAAGTCCTTAAGGTGGATACTTAAAAATTAGATTTTATTTCTCTTTTTTAAATGGGGTTTAGTGTTAATTTATCACGAATTATTATTTTTGCCATTTGTCTTTATTCTCCTTTTCGATTTTCTTCTGAGTTTCAATATATTCTGTAAGGTTTCTAAAAATTCCTTTTAATTCAAATAATGTAATGCAATAGAGTGATAGAATGCTTAAACTGTTAATTTCAATCTTAAAAATTAACATTAGCAGTAAAAATATTAAAACAGTAACTAAAACTATTGTCCATTCAACTTTAGAAAAGGGATTGATATTATTGTCATCCATTCCGACATCAGTTGTAATGAGAAGGTGAAGGATATAAACACCGATTAATTTTATTGATTGCCAAAAAAATGAAAAATTTTCTAGAATAATCTTGTTTCCAGCCAGATGAAATAAAATAATTATAAGAAATTCAATTATAAGGAATTTTTTTTCATCATACAAATTTACAATGCTGTTAATTAATGATAAAACAAGCATTATCTCGATAATATGTGTTGTAAATCCGCTTTTATCCAACTTTTGAATATCAATATAATCAATAAAAACTGAACTTAGTAAAATCATTTTTATTATTTGATACATTTTATTTTCTCCTTTCATAAGCAAAGTATATTTTTACAAAAATTTCAAAAAACTACATATTAAAATATTTACAGAATGGCTGTGAAAACACAATTGCACTTACTGTGGCTTCTGGGTACATCATAAATTCTTCCGTTAATGAGATTCCATATCTTTCAGGTTTTAACAAATTGAATAGTTTCCTTTGATCGCTCAAGTCTGGGCAGGCTGGGTAGCCAAAAGAGTAACGGTTTCCTTGATACTGGGCATTTAGAATTTCGTTTAAGGTAATGTCCTTGTCGATAATTCCTACATCCTGACGCATCATTTTGTGAATGTATTCAGATGTTGCTTCGGCAAGTTCCAGTCCTATGGAATTTACAATATGTCCTCTGTAAAATTCACCTTTTTCCTTTAATTCATTTGAAACAAGTCTTGATTTTTCTCCTGCGGTTGCGACAAAGAATCCGATGTAGTCGATTCCATCTGGACTTACGTAATCATTTAATGATAAATACTGTCCATATTTTTGTCTTGGGAAATCAAATGTTTCCAGAACAGTTGACAAGTCATCTGATAAAACTTCAATTTTGAAGTCATCTTTTCTTTCACCAACTTTTCGGCGTACAGGGAAAAATTTGTAAATAGCCTTTATATCAAAGTATTCATCACCATTTTCAATAATATCCAAAATTTCATTGTACAATTTTATTGTTCTAGGATCCTGCTTTTCAATTAGATTATTTACAATCCATTTCATTCCCAGATGTTTTCCAATTAGCATTTGTAAGTTTACAAATGGAAATACATCCTTTGCTTTTATATTTGTTATAATTTGTTTATTTAATGTTTCAGGCTTGTAAATTTTTTCAAAATTATATTTTGGCAGCTCAACTTTTGAAAAGTCAAATGTTCCATCAGCATCCTTAATATCACTTACCGTTGGCTTAACTTTTAGCTGTTCAAGTTTTTTGGCATCTTTAATCGTTACAAGATCTCTACGTTTTTGCAAATATTGCTTAAATTCTTCAAATTTTTTCTCATCAATCATTTTGTTCAAGTCAGCAAGAGCTGTCATTGCATCTCTTGAGTAAATTACGATATTATTTTTGTAGGCAGGCTCAATTTTATTTACAGTGAATTTCTCTGTAAGTGCCGCACCTCCCACAAATATTGGAATATCAATACCGGCTTCATGTAGAACTTCCATAGTATTCACCATTTCTGTAGCAGATTTTACAAGAAGTCCAGAAAGTCCCAGGAAATCAGCCTTATGCTCAATAATTGCTTCACGGATTTTTTCAGCAGGCGTATTTATTCCCAAGTCAATTACTTCGTAACCGTTATTTCCAATGATTATCCCAACCAGATTTTTTCCAATGTCGTGAACATCCCCTTTTACAGTTGCCATAATTACTTTCCCTTTTATAGAAGATTCGTCTTTTTCCATAAACTGTTCCAGATGGGAAACTGATGCTTTCATAACTTCCGCACTTTGCAAAACTTCGGCAACGATTAAGTCGTTATTGTTAAACAATTTTCCGACTTCGTCCATTCCAGTCATCAGAGGGCCATTTATGATGTCGATTGGAGAATATTTTTGCAGTAATTCATCAAGATGCGTTGTTAAATCTTTTTTACTTCCTTCGACAACTAGATTGGAAACTTTTTCTTCGGTGGTTAGATTGCTTGTATCGACAACTTTTTGAACGGCTTTTTTCTCACGGTAGAAGTTTGCAAATTTTGATACATTTTCATCATCTGTGTGAAATAAAATATTTTCTGATAATTCCTTTTCCTCGTCTGAAATTTCACTCATTGGAATAACTTTTTCAGTGTTTACAATCGCATAGTCAAGTCCAGCTTCATAAGCCTTTTGCATATAGTAAGTGTTTAAAACTTCCCTTCCAGCAATTGGCAGTCCAAATGAAATGTTACTTACTCCTAAAATTGTCTTTACATTTGGCATTTCAGTTTTAATTTGTCTAATTGCCTCAATTGTTGCTGTGGCAGAGCCGATGTACTTCTGATCTCCTGTAGCAACTGGAAAAACTAATGTGTCAAAAATTATGTCTCTTTCATCAATTCCGTATTTTTTCGTAAGAAGTTCGTAACTTCTTCTGGCAACTTTCAATTTTTTCTCAACTGAAACAGCCATTCCTTCCTCATCAATCAGCCCCACAACGACAGAAGCCCCAAAGTCCTTGATAACTTTTGCCATATCAGCAAATTTCTTTTCCCCGTCTTCAAGGTTAATTGAATTTATAATTCCTTTCCCCTGCAAGTAAGTAAGTCCTTCTTTAACAACATTTATATCAGTCGAATCGATCATAAGCGGAACTTTCGCAAATTTTGCCACTTTATCTAAAAATGCCTTCATATCGGCAATTTCATTTCTATCAGGATTAGCAAGACAAATATCAATTACATCCGCTCGTCCCTTAATCTGAAGTCTAGCAACTTCTGTCGCCTCGTCAAATTTCTCGCTGGCAATTAAGTTCTTAAAAATACGTGAACCGATTACGTTTGTACGTTCCCCCACGTAAATTGGACGATCTTTTGGCATTTCTAGAGCAATTAGCCCTGATACATCATTAAAATTTTTATTTTCATCAATAACTCTTGGAGAATAGTTTGCACTTTTTTCCTTAATTTTCTGAATATGTTCAGGCGTAGTTCCACAGCACCCTCCAACAATATTTAAATAATTATTTTGGAAAAACGGCTCAATTTTTGCTGACAATGTGTCTGGAGTTTCCTCGTATTCTCCATCTTCATTAGGTAATCCCGCATTTGGGTAAACCGAAATATACGTATTTGAAATATTATTCAATGTTTTTAAAAACTGTGTCATAAATTCAGGCCCAGTCGCACAGTTCAGTCCCACGGAAAATGGATTCATGTGGTTTACAGCGTAATAAAAGGCATCCGCAGTCTGTCCTGCAAGTGTAGTTCCTGTACTTTCAATTGTAAACGACAGCATTAGCGGCACAGTATAATTTTCTTCCATAGCCTTTTTAAGCCCTAGATAAGCCGCCTTCAAGTTTCTCGTGTCCTGAATTGTTTCAAACAGAATTAAGTCAACTCCACCAGACAGAAGCCCTGAAACAGCTGTATAATAGGTGTGAATAAGCTCTTCAAAAGTCACTCCCCCAGTAACGCTGATGGATTTGTTGGAAGGCCCCAAAGCCCCTGCAACATAAAGATTTCGAGTAACTTCTGGATGTTCGTTTTTGTATTCTGCAATCGCTTCATTTGCAAGTTCTGCCGCCGCCTTATTCATCTCAAAAACCTTATCTTCCAAATCATAATCTTTCAGCACAATATCCAAAGCCCCGAAACTGTTAGTTTCAATAATATCACTCCCGGCCTCTAGATATCTTTTATGAATATTTTTAATAATCTCAGGTTTCTGCAACACAAGATAGTCGTTGCACCCCTCATATTTTTCCCCGCCAAAGTCATCGGCAGTTAGATTTTCCTGCTGAATCATCGTCCCCATCGCTCCATCCAGCAGTAATATTCTATTTTTCAAATCATTTTGTAATAAATTGTAAGAATTTTTGTATTGATTTGTCAGCATTTCATCAACTCCCATTTAGTAAATTTTATCCTATTATTTTATCATAAAAAGGTGTATGTGTATATAGAAATATAGATTATTTGGAAAATATGTACAAAGAGGCGTATTATCACGTCAAGTTCAATAAAAAGAAAAAATAAAAACACAATTCTTTTGAATCATAATAAATAACCCAATTTTGATATATAAAATATATAATTTATAAAATTCCTTTATCCATCCGCTTAGAAAATACTTTAATGAAAAATTAAATATAATCTTATTGAAAAAATTCTGAAAATAAGATACACTACATATACGATAAAAAATTCAGATGAAACACAACATATTGTGTTTTGTGCGTAAAAACAGGAGGAGAAAAGAATAATGAAAAAAATAATAAAATTTGAAAAAAATGACTGCAATCCATGTGCAATGGTGTCAGACTTATTAGATAAAAAAGGTGTGGAATACGAAAGAATAAACCCTTTCGATAATCCAGAAATAGCTGTAAAATATAAAGTAAGAAGCGTACCAACAGTAATTCTATTTGAAGAAAATGAAGAAATAAAAAGAACAATCGGTTTCAAGCCAGAAGAAATCAATGAAATCATCTCGATGATGTAATAAAGAACAATTTAAAATACAATTTCAAAATAATAAATAATACTACTCAAAACTATTTTTTATTAAAATATTCAGTTTTGGGTATATTTTATGCCTAAAATTTGGAAAATAAAACAAAATTTCAGTCATTTATTCAGCAAAAAATAGAATAAATGACAAAAAGCAAGGTGAAATAAATGTATATATATTACGATTCAAAAACAGGAAATGTAGAAAGATTTATAAAAAAAATGCAAGTACAACGCCCAGACTGGCATTTTATCAAAATAGAACCGACAATGACAATCGAAAACGAAGGACATTTCCTAACTTTCACAACAAAAATCGGAGAAATTCCAGCAACAACAGATGAATTTCTACAAAATGAAAACAACAGTAAACTATTAAAATCAGTAAGTTCCAGCGGAAACAGAAACTGGGGACAATTTTTCGCACTAGCAGCTGATAAAATTCAGCAAAAATACGGAATTCCAGTATTGATGAAATTTGAGCTGTCGGGAACAAGTACGGAAGTGGAAAATTATATAGATTATTTGGAAAATAATTAACTTTATTTTCGTAGGATTGCTCATTGCCGCAAAACCTTATCTTGCAGTAAAGGTTTATCCTGATAATCAAAATATTTGGCAAGATTGCTACGCAATAACCTATGGCTAGTCTACGACATTTTTCTGCACTGACAAAAAACTCGCTATGCTCAGACAGTTTTGCCAGCACAAAAAAATGCTCCGACGGATTAGTTTATGGTAGACTATGTTTGAAAAATAAAAATTATATCTTATAATTACTTGAAAATATTAGGTTTATATCCTTTATTAAAAAAGTTTGTAATAAATTCGTTAATTAAATGGGATTTTAGTATAAAAACTGTTTTGATGAAAAATTAATAAGCAAAATTTCATTAAAGGAAAAAGAACTGTTTGAGCTTTTGGAAAAAGTTTTAAAATTAATTAATTTATTGGAATTAAGATAATCTTTAAAAGCGAGTTTTCTTTTTTCTTTATAAGAAAGTTTTGTGTTGAGCGGGGTGGTTCGTAGAACATTTCGCTATTATCTCTAAGTAGTAATCAGTTAAATATGTTAAAGTAACTGTTATTGCGAAAAAGGGCATGGTGTCTGATGCCCTTACGTTAAAAAAACTAAAAATAATATAAAAAGAAATAATAATTATTAATCAAAATAATTTAATTGGATTAGTAAAAGTTATGTAAAAAATATAAAATAAAAAAATAGGAGAAGATTATGGTAGATAAAAGAGCAAAAAAATGGATATACTTAAATAACGAGATAATGGTAAAAAAAGGGGAGGATTTTCAGCTTGAGAAAGATAAGGAGGCTGTTTATTCGTATTTTGTGGATTATGTGAATAAGAATACGGTGTTTTTTCACAATCTTGAGGAAAAGATGAGATATTTGATAAAGAATGATTATTATATTGATTTTTATGAGATGTATAGCCACGATGAAATAAAGGAAGTATTTAAGCTGGTTTATGATAAAAAGTTCAGGTTTGCTTCGTTTATGAGTGCATCGAAATTTTATCAAAGTTATGCTTTGATGGATGATTCTGGGGAGAAGTTTTTGGAAAGATATGAAGACAGGGTTGCGACAGTTTCGCTTTATTTGGCACAGGGAAATGTTGAAAAGGCAAAAGAGTACGCTTTGATGTTGATAAATCAAGAATATCAGCCTGCTACGCCTACTTTCTTAAATTCTGGAAAAAAACGTTCTGGGGAGCTTGTTTCTTGCTTCCTTGATGAAATGGGAGATAATTTGAGCGGAATTGGATATGTTTTTGATTCTTCAATGAAACTTTCTTCAATTGGTGGAGGAGTTGCGATTAACCTCTCTAAAATCAGGGCAAGAGGAGAGTCAATAAAAGGTGTGGAAGGTAGAGCTTCTGGAGTCTTACCGATTATGAAGATTCTAGAAGATATTTTTTCGTATGCAAATCAGTTAGGACAAAGAGCTGGAGCTGGAGCGGTTTATTTGAATGTTTTTCATTCTGACATTAATGAATTTTTGGATAGTAAAAAGATAAATGTAGATGAAAAAATCAGAATAAAATCATTATCAATCGGAGTTATTGTTCCAGACAAGTTTATGCAGTTGGCAATGGAAGATGAAGTTTGCTACACGTTCAATCCACACACAGTATTCCTTGAATATGGGCAATATCTGGATGAAATGGATATGAACGAAATGTATGAAAAACTGGTTGATAATCCAAATGTTAAAAAGAAAAAAATAAACGCAAGGGAACTTCTTGTAAAAATTTCTCAAACGCAAAAGGAAAGCGGATATCCATATTTATTCTTTAAAGATAATGCGAATAGGGAGCATGCATTGAAAGAAATTGGGACGGTTAAATTCTCAAATCTTTGCACCGAAATATGCCAATTATCAGAAGTTTCAGACATTAACGCATATTATGAGAAAGATACAATAAGACGTGGAATTTCATGTAATCTGGGTTCATTAAATATTGCAACTGTAATGGAAAATAAGAGAATAAAAGAAGCTACAAAAGCAGCGATTGACTCACTTACAATGGTATCAGACTTAACAAACATTGATATTGTTCCGTCAATAAAAAAAGCAAACGATGAGCTGCACTCAGTAGGGTTGGGAGCAATGAACCTGCACGGATACTTGGCTAAAAACTTTATTATGTATGAAAGCAAGGAAGCACTTGACTTCTGTAACGTATTCTTCATGATGGTAAACTTCTATTCATTGGAACGTTCGATGGAAATTGCAAAGGAAAAAGGTGAAACTTTCAAGGACTTTGAAAAATCTGAATATGCCAACGGAAACTACTTTGACAAATATATCACAAAAGAATACATGCCACAAACAGAAAAAATAAAACAGCTATTTGAAGGAATCTACATCCCAACAAAAGAAGACTGGGCAAACCTAAAAGAGCAAGTAATGAAACACGGAGTCTACAACGCCTACCGAATGGCAATCGCCCCAAACCAGTCAACATCCTACATAATGAACTCGACAGCCTCAGTAATGCCAGTAGTTGACACAATCGAAGTAAGAGAATACGGAGACAGTACAACATTCTACCCAATGCCGTACCTGACAAACGACAACTACTTCTTCTATAAGTCAGCATACGATATGGATCAAAAAAATATCTTGAAACTAATTTCTGTAATTCAAAGACACGTGGATCAAGGAATTTCGACTATCTTGTATACAAAGAGTACGGACAGCACAAGAGATTTGGCTAGACTTTATATTTATGCACATAGGCTGGGGTTGAAGTCGCTTTATTATACTAGAACGAGAAAGGCTACGATTGAGGAGTGTATAAGTTGTTCGGTGTAAATAAGCCTAAAATTAGTCATATTAAAACTATAATAGAAGAGAAAAAGAAGTATAATTCCAATTATTTTTATAAAAAGAGATTTCCAACAACATTCATAATTATTATTTTAATAATTCCAATTACTTCAACGGGAATTATAAAGTATTTTTTTAGTAATGTAGATTTTTTTAAAACATGGATTAGTACTGTATTTTTAGTAATGAATTTATCAATATTTTGGGTATATTGGTGTTATTCTAAACGTTTAAAGTCAAAATTAAAACTTGGGAAAAATGAGATTGTAGATTTTTATGATGATAGAGTTCTAATTAATAATAGAATCAACAATTTATTTAAAGAGTATATTGATTCAAATTATATAATTAAACTAGAAAATATAGATGAGTTGTTAAAGGAATTAGAAAACGAAATAAATGACGAAATTAATAAATGGAAAAAAATTACTACTATTACTACAATCAACTTTTCTTTGGTTACTCCAATATTATCTGTTGTAGCAAGTCAATATTTTAAAATAAATGAAAAATTTGAATGGATTAATTTTATAATTTTTATAGCAGGTTATTATTTTTTTGGATACTGTATATTAGTAGGTAGTAATTTTTTAAGAAAAAAATTTTTAAAAGAAGTTATAGATATAGGAATTGTAGAATTAATTGAAATCAAAGAATTTTTATTAATTAAGAAAAATATTTTGGAACTAAAAATAAATAATATCTTGAATGAGATACTTAAAACAGACTATAGATATGAAAATATTTCAGAATATTTGTTAGAAGAAGATAAAGAAAAAATATTAAGTTTTTTTAGAATAAATCAAAATGAATCAAATGAAAGAATTAACGGCATAACTTTTAATATAGAATTTGATTATTTTAATTTACATGAGTATAAAAATAATAATGAAGAAAGTTTTGTAATTTTTCCTATAAAACTAAAATTAAAAAAAGAAAATTTTGAAAATAATATTAATATTAGAATTGGTGATGTGTATTCGTTTGATTTTTTCTTTGTGTTAAAAAATGAAAATGGTTGGAATTTAATAAACGAAAAGAAATTTATCCAAAAATACAAATCAGAGTATTTAGTAGAAAATAAAAGGAAGAATCCTAAAGTATCCTCTTTTTTAATTGTGTTGTTTGCTTCAATAATATCATTAGTTGTAATATGGATTAATAAAGATGGAATAAGACAGAATGATGTATTAGACAAAGGTTTAAAAAAATATACTTTAAATAATTCAACTGATAAAGAAATAAAAATAAAATTAGATACAACAGCAGATTACAATTACATATTAGAATCATATTCTTCAAAAAAAATAACATTAAAAGCAGGTGAACATAGTATAGAAAAAAATGATGGTACTAAATGTCAATTTACTATTAATCCTGATTCAGAAATTGGAATAATTGATTTAAAGAGTTGTGGTGTTGTTAATCAGCAAAGTCAATTTAAATCTTTTCCTAAAGAGTATGATTATATTTTAACTAATCTATCAGACAGAGAAATAAGTATAGATTTATACTTGGATAAGGAGAAGTTCTATAAATTAGAACCAAATACTTTAAGAAAAGTAACTTTTAAAGAAGGAAAATATAATTTAACTAAAAATTGTAAATTAAATGTTGAATTTAATTCAAAAGGTGGAATAGTTACTTTTATTGACAGTGATAAATGTGAAAAATCTTATTATTAAAAATGACAGGTATCATTTATATACAATGACAAATATCAACATTTGACAAAAATCAAAATATAGAGTATAATAATTTTAGTGATCGTACTACAAGAATAACCCACTTAACTGTGCGTTGTTGTAGACTGTAGAAAAAGCTCTTTCAATTTTGATAGGGCTTTTTTGCATTTTTGAGATAAAAGGGGGAAAAGGAATGGATAAGCCATTTAAAACTTTTAAGGAACAAGTTGAGATTTTAAATGGAGAAAACGGAGGTAAATTACGGGTAAAAACTGATGATGAAACAATTTATTGTTTAATGAGGTATAATTATTATTCCATTATAAATTTTTATAAAGAACCTTTTTTAAAAGGGAAAGATTTAAACGGAAATGATATTTATAAATTGGGAGTTCATTTTAATCATTTGAAAGCATTGTATGATTTTGATAAAAGTTTGAGAATGTTGTTTTTTGATGTTTTGACACAATTGGAAAGAGCTTTTAAAACGGCAATTGCATATTATTATTCAGAATGTTATACAAATAAAGAAAGTTATTTGGAACTTAATAATTATTACGTTGGAGTTAGAAATGAAAATATACATCTTATTTCACATTTAGTAAAAAAACTAAATTTTTTAAGAAATAACAAAAGCAATAGTATAATAAAGCATTATAGTACAACAAAAGACAATATACCATTTTGGATAGTAATTAATTTTTTTACATTTGGAGAAATGAGCAGATTTTATTTGATTTTGGAAAATAGAGTACAAAATAAAATAATAAGTCATTTTAGAAATTTGTATAAAAATGAGTACACAAATTTACCTAAATTAAATAATAATTTTATAAAAACTTTTTTACGGGCAAGTTCATTATTTAGAAACATAGCAGCACATAATGAAAGAATGTACGATTTTTCATCAAAAAATATTGTAAATATAAATAATATTATAGGTATAACAAATAATAAGAAACAAAAATTATTTACGATATACGAAGGACTTAAATTATTTTTATCAAAAGAAGAATATGAAAGTCTAACAAAAAAGTTACGAGAATTATTAAGTTTACTTGAACTTAAACTAAAAGATATTGATATAAATGATATTTTATATAAAATGGATTTTCCAAAAGATTGGCATAAATAGACATTACGATAAACTAATTTGATTGACAAAAGATATACTTTGTATGTATAATATATAAAAGGAAGTGATATTTTATGGCAACAGTTAATACAAGTATAAAGATAGATGAGGAAACTAAAAAAGAAGCACAGAAATTATTTAAAGATTTAGGATTAAGCCTTAGTACAGCAATTAATATATTTTTAAAACAGGCTATAAGAGAAAAAGGCATACCATTTTATATAAATTCTTTACCTGAAAATTCAGAATTGGCTCAAGCATTTGAAGAAGTTAAACAAATTAAGAAAAATCCTTCAAATTATAAATCCTACAGTAGTCCAGAAGAAATGTTTAAAGATGTCTTGGGAGAAGATTATGAAGGGTAAAAAAGAAGAGTATAAATATTCTATTATTCTTACTGGGAAATTTAAAAAACATTTAAAAAATCTAAAAAAACAGAAAAAAGATTTAAAATTATTAGAAAGTATAATCTCAATATTAGCAAAAGGAGAAAAACTTCCTCCTAAAAACAAGGATCATAAATTAGTCAATAATTATGATGGGGCAAGAGAATGTCATATAACTCCAGATTGGTTATTAATCTACGAGATAGTTGAAGATAAATTAATATTGATTTTATTAGCATCAGGTAGTCATAGTGAACTATTCTAAATTTTATATAAAATATGGGAGTTGATTGAAATAATATAAATTGGTAAAACAATTTTATCAAGAAAGGAAAACAAAAAAATGGAGAAAAAAATATATGAGGCAGTAAACTGGAACACACCAGAAAATGATTATGTGGAGATGTTTTGGGAGCAGAATTTGAAGCAGTTTTGGATTGATACGGAGTATATTCCGTCAAAGGATATTGATAGCTGGAATTCGCTTGAGCCTGCGATGAAATTGGCGTATTTGCACGTGTTGGGAGGATTAACGCTTTTGGATACGTTGCAGAGTCATACGGGGATGCCGAAGATTATTGATCATATTGAGTCATTGCAAAATCGTTCGGTACTTTCATATATGTGTATGATGGAAACGATTCATGCGAAGTCTTATTCGACAATATTTACAACAGTTGCGTCTACAAGGGAGATTAACGAAACATTCAGATGGGTTCAGGAAAATCCGCATTTGCAGTATAAAGCCAATAAAATTGATGGATATTATCAGAAAATGAATAATCCTGAGGCTTCAAAAAGGGAAATAGCGATGGCTCTGGCGGCTTCGGTTTATTTGGAAACATATTTGTTTTACAGCGGCTTCTTTTTACCGCTTTGGCTTGCAGGACAGGGAGAAATGGTTGCAAGTTGCGATATAATCAAGAAAATCATAGCTGATGAGTCGATTCACGGAGTTTTTGTCGGATTATTGTTCCAAGAATTATACAATTCTTTCAGCGAAGAGGAAAAAGCTGATATGAGGGCTGAACTGAAAAAATTGATGTACGACTTGTACGAAAATGAAGCAAGATATACTGATGAAATTTATGGGGATATTGGGCTTACGGGCGATGTGAAGGAGTACATCCGTTACAATGCGAACAAAGCCTTGATGAATCTAGGATTTGAAGAAGAATTTGAAGTGAAGAATGTAAATCCAATTGTGTTAAATGGTTTAAATGTGGAAACAACACAGCACGATTTCTTCTCGAAAAAATCTACGAATTATGAAAAGGCGTTGGAAGTGGTGCATTTGCATGATGATGACTTTAAGTTTGATGAAGAAGTGAATGCAGATGATTTGATTTAAGTTTGGAAACGTACGAAAATGAGAGCTTTAATTACTGGTTCTCATTTTTTTGAAAAAATATCCAAAAAGATTTTGAAAAAAGAGAAAAATGTGGTAAAATAAGTTTGTAGAAAAAATTCCTGCCATTATAAGAAATGAAAAAAAGGAAAGAAAATCCACTCAAAGCCAATAAAAATGCACGTTAGGAGTTACGGAAAATACTAAAAAGACGTCAAAAAATGATAAAAATCAGTCAAATAATTTCAATTTTAATGTCTGAAAAAATTGCTGTAACACTTATAAATAAAGGATTTTCGCAAAAGTACGGGTAAAAGTAGTATATCCATTAAAATAAGGATTGAAACTGCTAAATTAAATAGACCATTAGCGTATTTTTTAACAGGTAAAAGTAGTATATCCATTAAAATAAGGATTGAAACCGGTGGCAAGGTTAATAAGATGAAGCCGAAGGGAAACCGGTAAAAGTAGTATATCCATTAAAATAAGGATTGAAACGACATCGCAAATCTTGTGATATTCTTAGTAACTCTGTAGTAAAAGTAGTATATCCATTAAAATAAGGATTGAAACTTGTAATATACCCTTAAGGATGCTTTGAATTCAACAAAGGTAAAAGTAGTATATCCATTAAAATAAGGATTGAAACAAATGTATGGTTTATCTCTAACACTTTTTCTTCGACAGTAAAAGTAGTATATCCATTAAAACAAGGATTGAAACAACCTAAAAAAGATAATGGCTTCCAACACAACCGAAGTAAAAGTAGTATATCCATTAAAACAAGGATTGAAACGTATGAAAATTGATCTTTTTATGCCATTTTCTTGTAGTAAAAGTAGTATATCCATTAAAACAAGGATTGAAACAACCCATATCCTAACATATTACCTATACCAGTAATAACGTAAAAGTAGTATATCCATTAAAATAAGGCAAGCAATAATAGTCGTTGTGTAAAAAGCAATGATTATTTTTTTATAAAAAATAAAAAGTTGATAGAAAAATAGTAGAAAATAGAATAGAATTAAGCAAAATTTTTAAAAGTTTTAAAGATATTAGAAATAACATATCACATACATTGGAAGATAAGGCGGAAATTCAGGAAATTATTTCAAAAATTCCAGAAAATTTACAAAAATTGAGAGAAATATTTAAGAGGGAATATACAAATAAAATTCTGAAATCTAAAAACCTGCAATTACAGTCAACATATACTTATTTAGAAAAATTGACTGAAGAAGAGCGATTTGTGGAAATTGGAAGAATAGGATCCAATGGCATATATGATTTTTTATTTAAAGTACTTAATGCACAAAAATCAGGAGAAAATAAAAATATTTTAATCACAGTTATTTGGCTGTGATTTTTTTTTGAAAAAAATAGGTTAATAATGAAAAAAATTAAGTTTGAGGAAAAGAGTATAATGGTTTTGTAAATGAGAAGAGCAAAGAAAACTTGTATCCTATTGCTGAGAGTATGAAGAAAAATAAAAAAATAGATTCTGAAATTTATCTTGCGAAAATAACAAGAGAACAATTTGAAAAAGATTTTTTTAGAATGTTTGATTATGTTAGAAATGTTTTGGAAACAGATATTGAGGAGATTGATTTAGAAAGTGATTTGTATTGGGAAGGGTAAGGAACATTTATATTAAAGTTTAAAAATAGCAAGGATAAAAATTATATAACTCTTTTCTTTAATTTAAAGGATTGAAAAATTAGAATACTAAAGTGAAGAAACAGATTACTGGAAAATAAGATAATAATTGAGTTATTTTAATAAAAAATAGGTTATTTAGAAGTGATACTATTAGAATATAAAATAGAAAGAAGGGATTGATTATGAAACAAAATTTGTTGAAAGATATTGAGAATATTATTATGGGTCAAAAAATGGATGAAAAAGTAAGAGAAAAATTATTGGGAAATTTATTGAAATTGAAGAAACAAAAAATTAATTTGATGGTTACAGGTGCAACAGGATGTGGAAAGAGTAGCACAATAAACGCATTGTTTGGAATGGAAGTAGCAAGAATAGGAACAAGTGCAGATACAGAAACAATGGAAATTGAAAAATATGAACTAGATAATTTGGTAATATGGGACACTCCAGGATTAGGTGACGGAAAAGAAATAGATAATAAACATAGTAAAAAAATGATTGATAAACTTTATGAAAAAGATGAAAATGGTAATTTGTTAATTGATTTGGTTTTAGTGATACTGGATAGTGGAAGTAGAGATTTGGGAACAGCGTATGAATTGATAAATAATGTAATAATACCAAATTTAGGTGAGAATAAAAAAAATAGGATATTAGTGGCAATAAATCAGGCGGATGTAGCAATGAAGGGAAAATATTGGAATGAACAAGAGAATCGTCCTGAAAGTATTTTAAAAGAATTTTTGAATAATAAGGTGATATCGGTAAAAAGAAGAATAAAAGAAGCAACAGGAATAGAAGTGAAACCAATTTATTACAGTGCAGGATACAAGGAAGAAGGAGAATTACAACAAAAACCATATAACTTATCAAAATTATTATACTACATATTGCAATATACACCAGAAGAAAAAAGAGTAATTTATGCACAAAATTTGAACAAAGAAGAAGTAATGTGGAAAGATAGTGATGATTTGAAGGATTACAGAAAAGGCATTTTAGAAAGTGTTTTGGAGGTATAAAATGAAAGTAAAAATTGCATCAATCCAAAGAAACAGATATGAAGATGGGCCGGGAATTAGATTAACAGTATTTTTTCAAGGTTGCAATGTGAAATGTAAAGGCTGTCATAATAGTGAGATACAGGATATACGAAATGGTAAAGAATATGAAGTAAAAGAATTATGTGAAGAGATATTGTCATATAATTTGCCAGTAAAAAAAATTACTGTTTCAGGTGGAGAACCTTTAATGCAAGAGGAAGCCTTGGAAGAAAAGGAAAATTTTTCGGATAAAGCAATCAAAAATTTTATTCATTGAAAAATGGAGAAATTGTAAATGAAAGTTAGTCAAGCAAATGTAAAATAAAAAATGAGTCATTTGTAGAAAAAAATAAGTTAGAAAAAAAGATATAATATTTTTGTAAATGAGAGAGAAAGAAAATAAAGAGAATAAAAAATGGAGTGTGATGGGTTGTGGAAAATTTTAAACATTATAGAAAAACAGATATAGAAAAAAAATTAGAAAAAGCAAGATTTATGCCTTTGGACGTCATGATAACAGGAGTAACAGGAGCAGGAAAATCAACAACATTGAATACAATTTTTAAGAAAAATGTAGCAACAGTGGGTAATGGAGTGGATCCAGAAACAATAGATTTAGAATTTTATTCGTTAAATGATGTATTTAGATTGTGGGATACTCCAGGATTGGGAGATGGTATTAAAAATGATGAGATTCATAAAAGAAGATTGGTAAATTTATTGTATAAAACTTATTCATTAGATGGAAATGTTTATGGATGGGTAGATTTGGCGATTGTGGTACTGGAAGGATTGAACAGAGATATGGGAAGTACATATACATTGTTAAATGAAGTGATAGTTCCAAATATACAGGCAGACAGAATATTGGTAGTAATTAATCAGGCGGATATGGCAATGAAAGGCAGACATTGGAATAAAGAAACAAATAAACCAGATGAAACATTAGTAGAATTTTTGGAAAAGCAAGCGAGTTCAATACAAGATAGAGTAAAAGAAGCAACAGGGATAACAATAAGAAAACCAGTGTATTATTCAGCAGAATATGGGTACAACATAGAAAAATTGCTAGATTTCATAATAGATAATATGATTCTGGAAAGAAGGCCGTTAATAAAAGCATAATTTGAAAAATAGGTTATAAGAGTAAAAAAATGAGTTATGAAAAAATGCAATAATAGATTATGATAAAAAATTAATTTATGGAGGGATGAAAAATGGGAAGATTAATTAAAGAAAACGTAATGAAATATTATGAAGTAAAAATAAAAAGAAGTAAACAAATTTTAGGTAATAAATTAATGTGTTCAAGTAGAAAATAGAAAATAAGTTAAATTTTTGAAAAATGGATTATGTTTGAAATGCTATAATAATGAAAAATATGAATAAGGAAGAAGTAATGTGGACAGATAACGATGATTTGAAGGATTATAGAAAAGGTATTTTGGAAAAATTTGTGGAATCGGTGGCAAAGGGAGCAATGTTAGGTGGAGCTATAGGCGAGATATTAGGAAGTTTTGCAGGATTAGGAGGAATTGGAAGAATAGTAGGTTCAGTAGTTGGAGTAGGATTGGGAATAGCTGGAAGTTTGGTTAGTGGGGTTGTTGATTTTTTAGGCGGAATATTTTGATAAATAAATTAGGTAATTATAAAAGTAGAAGGTATAAGAGTTCAACAATAACAGCAGAGGTTCAAGATATTTTATCAAAAAGTAAAGAAAAAGTGATAAAGATTTTGAAAAAATAGATTACTAAATTAGTGTATAATAAATTTATAATAAATAAAAGGATGTGATGACAATGACAGGAATTGAAAAAGTAGTAGGAACAGCGGTAGTGGTGACAGCAGGAGTAGTAGCAGTAGCAGAAGGTATAAATCAGACAGTAAAATTGATGAACGAAACAGTTAATACAGCAGATGATATGTTTACAACAATGGGAAGGCAGAAGATTTTGGTAACAGCGTAAATGATTTTTGTAATGAAGTATCGAGTTTTTTTGACAGTTTAAGTTGGTAGGTTTTAGAAGATGTAGTAATCCTGCTTTAAAGAAAGTGTAATATTTTTCTAAATTTAAAGTGGGATTGCTATAATCTGTAAAGTAGCTGTAATTTTGATAAGAAAAAAATTGATTTTTAAAATTAATGAGGTAAAATGATAGGGAAATAAAAATTTAGAATGAAGAGGAGAAGAAATATGGCTAAGATATTGATAGCAGGATTAGGAAAAGGAATAAAAAAAGATGGGAAGTATAGAGAAACAAATTATAGTATAGAAAAAATAGACAAAGAGAATATAATTTATAAAAATGAAAGTTTTATAACTTCAGCATTAGAAAAACATTTTGAAATAGATAAAACAATTTATATAGGAACGGTTGGTTCAATGTGGGATAATTTGTACAGTTATTATTGTAATAAATATAATTTGAAGGAAGATGAAGATTATACTTTTGAATTATTAGAGGCTTCAAGTAATGCGACACAGGATTCTGAATTTTCTGAAATAAATATAAAAAAATTTAATGATATTTTTGAAGGAAAAGCTAGAATAATACTCACAAAATTTGGAATGAATACAAATGAAATATTTGAAAATTTTAATTTAATAATGGAAATAGGAAATATGCTTAATGATGGAGATGAGATTTATCTTGATATAACTCATTCTTTCAGGTCAAATGCGATGTGGATGTTTTTGGTTATAAATTATATTACAAATGTATTAGATAAAAATGTCGAAGTAAAAATGATTTCCTATGGAATGTTTGAAGCGAAATATAAAAAAGAAGTTATTGAAAATGGAGAAACAAAAGAAATAGAAATTAGTCCAGTAGTTAATTTAAAGGCATTTTTTGATTTAATGAAATGGATAAAAGGTGCAAATGAATTGAAAAATTATGGAAACAGCTACACAATTCTTGAGATGATTGACGATAAAGATGTAAATAAAAAAATAAGAACTTTTTCAGATTCATTAAACTTAAATTATTTAGGAACTATAAAGAGAAATTTAGAATCAATAAAAAGAATTATGGATAAGATAGACTCAATAGAAGGACCTGGGAAATTGATAATTCCTAACATAGTAAAAGATTTTATTGAAATATTTGGAAATATAGAAAAGGAATATGAGTTTTTATTTAAAATAGCAGAATGGAATTTTAATCAAAAAAGATATGCAATGGTAGCAATAAATATAAATGAAGGATTAAGAGAGTTTGTAGCGGGTATTTTAGAAATAAAAGATAGAGTGTCAGATTTTAATGATGAAAATAGCGGAATATTTAAATATTTTAAAAAAATAAGACAATCAATTGAATATAAGCCTAACAATACAAAAGGAACATTTGATAAAAAAGAAGAAAAAATATATAAAATATTTGAACATACAAGAAAAATAAGAAATGAGATAGCACATTCAAAAGGTGAAAAAGATACCGCAATAAACGATGTTGAAAGTTTAAAAAATTATGTTAAAGATATTGATACAATTATAAGTGATAAAGGATTTATAAAGTATTTAAAATTGAAGTATAATGTTTAACGATACATTAAATCTTCTGGATAATTATGTAAGTTTGAAAATATAATGAAATAAATATTAGTTACAAGGGGCCTTGGCCCCTTGTTGAAGATAAAGAAGGAAATTTAAAGAGATATTTTTTTAGTTTTACTTAAATACAATATGGTTGTTATAAAAGAAAAATATTAAAGAATGGAAAGGACAAGAAGAAAAATGGGAAATACAGTTACTAGAAATGAATTAAGAGAAAGAGTGAGAAAAATATTGGTAGGAACATTACTTAATGAAGAAGAAAAAGTATCGGATAATTTGCTTGATACAGTGATAAAGTATTACTTTCCGAAACAGGAAAAAAATATAATTAACGGAGAAGAGAAATGGATACCTAAAAAACAAAAAGTAATTCCTGAAGAAGAAAAATTTTTAGAGAGGGGTTACGAGGATTTAATAAAAAAAGAAAGAGAAAAAATAAGCGGTGAAATAGATATAAATAAAGTGAAGGTTATAGTTTCAGCATTTAGTTTATCGCCAAAAAATAGTTTGTTGGAAGAATATCCTTTTGAAAAAGATTTGAGAATATTTGATAATATAGAAAAAATTTATTTATTTTATACGAAAGAAACTGAATATAAATTTGAAAGCTACAAAAATAATTGTAAATTTAATGAAAAAATAGAAGGTGTAGAAATTGATGGAAGGACAGTTGATGAAACTTATAAAAAGTTAAGAGAATTAGTTTTAAAAAATAAAATAAATAAAGACAGTACAATTTTGGATATGACTTTGGGAATGAAAACCATTTCAATTGCATTTTATAGAATTGCTGTGGAAAGACAATTAAAGGCAGTAAACTGGAATGAAAAATTTTTAAGCAGTTATACAATGATAAATGAAAATGAATTTGTTGAGAATAAGAACGGAGGAACTCCAAGAATAGCATTATCAGCAAAGTTGAGTTTGATGAAGGAACCGATAAAAGAATCGGCGAGAATTTATTCAAGAATTAATGATAGCATACGAAGAGGAAATTTTGAAGCAGTTGGAAATTTGTATGAAATCAATGGAAATAATGATATGGCATTTTTTTATAAAGAATTGGACACAATTTTTAATGCAGATAAAATTATTAAATATAATAATTTTGAATATTTTTATGAAGATGTTGAAAAACTTTTGGATATAATTTTAGCAAAAAGCAGAGAGTTTAGTAATATGGAAATATCAAAAGTTAAAAAGGGAGTTGCTTATTTAGCAAATTTAGTTTGGATTTTTTCTAGTCGAAAAAAAGGAAAGGATAGCAAATTTAAATTATCAGAAAGTGATTTCGTTGAAAATAATTTCTCTGATTTTAGAAGGGGTGAAGAAAATGGAATAGATTTAGAAGACAGAGAAGAATGGGATGATTCTTTAGAAGAAATAATGATATATTTGAAATTTAAATATGTAATTTTAACGAATAAGCCGTATTTTTATTTTGAAAGAATTGTAAATGATATGAAAAAAAGCCAGATAGATGACAATATACAAGAAAAAATTAGAAAATATATAGAAGAATCAGAAAAAGAAAGTAAAAAAATTTCTTTAGAAAAAATTTATAAATTGATGTTCTCAAAGAAATATAATTTTTATGAAGAAATTAAAAAATATGATATGGAAAGTACATTGTTAGAAATATTAGAAAATAGTCTAAGTTATAAAAATGGAATTTTAATAATACCGATAAAATCTGAATATAATTTGGAAGCATTTACTCTAAAAATAAATTTTAATGAAGAAAAAGGCTTGAAAAATATATTAAAATTAAGAAATTTTGAAGTTCCTATTAAATATGAACCAGTACACGAATTATTGAGAGAAATAGAAATAAAAGGATATGATAGTACAGTAACAAGTGATAAAATAGAAAAAATTTTTAAAAAAGTTGAAAATCCAAATCAAAGTATTACTAAATTTAAAGATGTAATTAAAAATATAAATGAAGTGATAAAGGAAAAATTAAAAAAAGAAGCAAAAAATGAAAATAAAAAAATCGAAATTAAAATTCCAGATTTTATTGAAATGAATAATGCAAAAAAAGATTATTCAGTAAGAATTTCAGATAAATGGAAAATTTAGAAAACAAAAGGAGATGGACTATGGAGAAAAAGGTATTATTAGTATTTTCACACCAATTAACAGAAAATCAGGAAAAAGAATTAATTGAAGAATATGGAGTAAAACAAATCGAAAGTTTGCCAGAAGAATTGCAAAATATGTGGTCAAATGTTTCAATAAAAAAAGATTACAAAGAAAATTTGGAAAAAATAAAAAAATTTGTTAAAGAAAATTTCGGCAAGAAAGATATAATTTTGATACAAGGCAACTGGGGGTATACTTATAATCTTGTAAAATGGTCAATAGAAAACGGATTAATTCCTGTATATAGTTATACTGAAAGAAATGTTGAAGAAATAAAAGATGGCGAAAACGTAAAGAAAATAAGTTATTTTAAGCATGTAAAATTTATTGAATATGAATAAAATATTTAAAGAAATGTGAAAGAATTGTTTCAAATTTTTTGGAGCAATTTCTTTTTTTGAAAAAAAGGTTAATATTGTAAAAAAATAAGTTATAAAAATAAATTATAATTATGATGTAAAAAAGAGATGAAAGAAACAAGAATAAGTTATTTATAAAAAACAGTTAAACAAAAAAGTAGATTTTTTTAAATTGAGAAGTAAAATTAAAATAAAGAGGAAAAATTTGGGATAAAAACAAAGAAAAATAGGTTATATGGAAGTGGTAAGATATTAATGTAAAAAATAAGGATTAGATTTTAGAAAATATAATTTAAATAATCAAAAATTTTATTCAATAGAAAAGGAGAGATTGTAAATTTAACGAATGATCAGTCAGGTGGAATAGGATTTATTAATATTGATAGCGATTTGGCAGAGTTTGTGAAGGAAATTTCAGAAGAAAAAGTTAGAAAATCTCATTTTAAATGTGAATAAAAATAAGTTATTAAATCGAGAAAATGAGTTAAAAGAAAATGGTAATATAACTTGTAAAAATAAAATATCAGGAGGATTACCTATGTTAGAAAGAGAAATGATGAACTTATTAGACAGCTCGTTAGAAGGTGTATTACCAGGAGAAAGAACAGTTATGGAGTTAGCAGAAGATTATTTAGGACAAAGTTGCAGTAGAGAAAAAGCAATAGACAATTTAATAGGATATCAAACAGTATTGTGTGGAACAAACGGATTTATAGCAGGCTTAGGTGGATTATTAGTGTTACCAGTAGCAATACCAGCAAATATAACAAGTGTGATTTATGTACAATTGAGAATGATAGCCGCAATAGCATATATAAATGGGTATGATATTTACAGCGATCAAGTAAGAACAATAGCTTATACATGTTTAACAGGAAGCTCCGCAACAAATATATTAAAAAATGTAGGAATAAAAATTGGCGAAAAAATGGCAGTTAATGCAGTAGTAAAAAAGATTCCGGTAGCAGTATTAGTAAAAATAAATCAGCAAGTGGGATTCAGATTAGTTACAAAATTTGGGCAAAAAGGTTTAGTGAATATTGGGAAAATGATGCCATTTGTAGGAGGATTAATTGGTGGAGCATTTGACACAGGGATGACATTAACGATAGGGAATATAGCAAAAAAAGTATTTTCAGAAAAGTAAAGTAATCGCAAAAATTAATGACAAATGTAACTCAGACTCTTAAAAAGAGTCTTTAAAGGGATAGGAATCAAATTTGGAAATAAATTTAAAATTGAAAACTTATCTAAGAAAGGATAAAAGGCTATGGAACTATATATAACAGATTTAGGGACAATGGTGAAAAAGAGGGATGATTTGTTTGAGATAACAACGAGTGAGAAAAAGGTGGCGGTGGCTCCGCAAAAAATAAAGTCATTAGTGCTGGCGAAAGGGATTTTTTTGACGACAGATGTGATAAGATTGGCAGTTGAAAATAATATAGATATAGTGATTGTTGATGATTTTGGAAATCCTTATGGGAGATTTTGGCAAAGTAAATTTGGTTCGACTGCTAACATAAGAAGAAAACAGCTGGAAATATTTGGGACTCAAAAAGGGATTGAGATAGCAAAACAGATATTAATACAAAATATTAAAAATTGTGCAGAGCATTTGGAAGATTTGAAAATAAAAAGAGAAGCAAAAAAGCAATTTTTAGATGAAAAAATAAAGGAAATGAAAAAATATATTTATCAAATAAAATTGGTGGAAGGCGATGTGAGTGCAAAAAGAGGGACTTTGATGGGATATGAAGGAAATGCGGCGAAAATATACTATCAAACATTGTCAGAATTGATGCCAAAAGAATTTAAATTTGAAAAAAGAAGTATGCATCCAGCCGAAGATGAATTTAATGCAATGTTAAATTACGCTTTTGGAATATTGTATAGTAAAGTTGAAAAAGCCTGCATAATCGCAGGATTAGATCCTTACATTGGAATAATCCATACAGATAATTACGGGAAAAAATCGCTTGTTTTTGATATTATTGAAGGTTACAGACATTTAGCTAGCAGAACAGTATTTTCGCTTTTTACCCAAAAGAGAGTCCAAAAATATTTTTTCAAAAGAGAAGGGGACGGTGTTACATTAGCAGGCGATGGGAAAAAAGTTTTGGTGGAAAGTTTTTATAACAGATTGGAAAAAAAGGTGCGGTATAACAATAGAAATATATCAAATTTGGATAAATTACAGTTTGAATGTCACGAATTGGCAAATCGTTTAATATCAAAATAAAATTGTTAATAAATTAAATTGCGTAAATTTAAAAATACGTTAAGCAGGTGATTAAAAATGATGACGTGGTTCATATATGATATAACAGATGACAGAAATAGAAGCAGATTAATTAAGATAGCACAAAAGCATGGATTATACAGAGTTCAGAAATCAGTATTTCTGGGAAATATAGAAAAGGATGAAATAGATCAGATTATAAAAGAAAGTAAAAAAGTTATTGATTTGAGGGAAGATTCGGTATATATTTTTCCAGTGTGTGATGCAGATTATAAAAAAGCGACATTACTGGGACTTGCCTTTGAGAAAGATATTGTTCAAGATGAAAAACCAGTGCTATTTTTTTAAAGAGGTGAAAGTAAATGGATATCAGTAAAAATCAAGGAATATCAATTTTTCAAGTTATAGATTACGTTTATTGTCCTAGAATAATATATTACGAAGAAGTGTTGAAGGTGTTTGGGAATAAAATGGATGATTTTAAAAGGAAAGAAGAAAAACGGATGGAAGGAAAAGGAAGTATAAATAGAAAGTGGATTTGGGAAAGATTAAAGTTAAGAAAAAAGGACATAAATAACTTGTCACAGTGGGAAAATAAAGAATTTTACAAGGAACTGTATTCAGAAAAATATCATTTTTATGGAAAAATAGATGAAATACTTTATTTACAAGATGAAACAATAGTTCCGCTTTATTATTACAATTCAAAATATACCGCAAGAGAAGACAAAAAATACAAATATCTAATGGCAATGTTTTCTATGTTGATTGAAGAGAATTATAAAATTGAATCTCAAAGAGGCTATATATTATTTTTGGATGGATTGTCATTGAAAAAAATAGAATATGCAACTAAAGATTTTGAAATAATAAAACGACAAATTGCTCAAATATTGGAATTGATAAAAACAGAACGATATCCGTTGGAAGTAGAAGGTGGGACAAAATGCAGAGATTGTTATTATAAAAAAATATGTGGAAGATAATAACTGAAAAAGTGGAAAAAATACAAAAAGAATGGAGAGTATTTCAATAAAATTGTGCAATTGAATTATAGTTGATTTTTTCTTCTTCATTTATCAGAAGGAATTAAATATTTATAGCGATATTTCTTTAAAGTCGTGTTATTATTATTAAGCATAGTAAGAATGATTCTTTCTAAATTTTGTGGAAGATATTAGTATATTATTTTTACTATGTTTTTTTAATATATTTTAGATGTTGCACTTAATTATACAATATACCAAAATTTACTATGAAACAAATTTTCAAATTTAATATTAAAATATATAGGAATTTGTGTTATAATATGAAAATATAGAAGAATAAATAAAAATTTATAGAATAAAAATTAAAGAAAGGAGCTGTGTGAATTTTGTAAAAATTGTTATAATTTTTCATACAGAAATATATGTTATTAGAATTAAGAGAACTTCAAAAAAATACAAAAGAGTATTTAGGAAAAGAAATTGAAATTAATGGATGGGTGAAAAAGATTAGAAGTCAGAAGAACTTTGGGTTTATTGAGCTGAATGACGGAACTTTTTTTACGGGGATACAAGTTGTGTTTGAAGAAGGGCTGGAAAATTTTGAGGAAATTTCTAAACTTACAATTTCGACTTCTATTAAAGTTACAGGAATTGCAGTGGAATCATTGGGGAAAGGGCAGGATTATGAAATTAAGGCAACAAAAATTTCTGTATATCAAAAAGCTGATTCAGATTATCCGTTGCAAAATAAAAGACACAGCTTTGAATTTTTGAGAACAATTGCACATTTACGTCCTAGAACTAATGCGTTTTTTGCAACTTTCAGAGTGCGTTCAATTTTGTCTTATGCAATTCATAAATTTTTTCAGGAAAAGAACTTTGTGTATGTTCAAACTCCAATAATTACTGGAAGTGATGCGGAAGGTGCTGGAGAAATGTTTAGGCTTACGACACTTGATATAAATAATGTTCCAAAAACAGAAAATGGAAGCATTGACTTTAAGCAGGATTTCTTTGGAAAAGAGGCAAATCTTACGGTAAGTGGGCAGTTAAATGTTGAAACATTTGCGACAGCGTTTAAAAATACATATACTTTTGGGCCTACATTCAGGGCTGAGAAATCTAATACTCCAAAACACGCTGCAGAATTTTGGATGATGGAGCCTGAAATTGCATTTGCAGATTTGGATGTAAATATGGATATTATTGAGGAAATGATAAAATACATTGTAACTTATGTAAGGGAAAATGCTAAGGAAGAAATGGAATTTTTTAACCAGTTTGTAGACAAGGATTTGTTTAACAGACTCGACACTTTGGTAAATAATGAATTTGGTAGAATCACTTATACAGAAGCTATCGAAATTTTGAAAAAGGCTGATCAGAAATTTGAGTATGAAGTTGAATGGGGAATTGACTTGCAGACTGAACATGAGAGATACTTGGCAGAAAAACACTTTAAAAAGCCAGTATTTGTAACAGACTATCCAAAAGATATAAAAGCATTTTATATGAAATTAAATGAAGATGGAAAAACTGTAAGAGCGGTTGACTTACTAGCACCAGGAATTGGAGAAATTGTAGGTGGAAGCCAAAGGGAAGATGACTATGATGTTCTTTTAGGAAAAATTCACGAAATGGGATTAAAAGAAGAAGATTACTGGTGGTACTTGGACTTGAGAAAATATGGAAGTGTGCCACATTCAGGATTTGGACTTGGGTTTGACAGAATGCTTATGTATATTACTGGAATGACTAATATAAGAGACGTAATTCCGTTCCCGAGAACAACTAAAAATTTGGAATTCTAATTTAATCTTTGATTCCTCAAATTCAGCTTGACAAAATATTAAAATTATATTCAAAGAAAAGACAAATATAAGAGGTGTGTTTTTTGTGTATAATTTAAGGAGAACACTTTGAAATCTGAAATTAAAATTTTTGATTAAATAAATTTATTTGATTTTAGATGTTATATAATATTAAAATTATGTAGTCAGGAGGGAAAAATGGAGAAATTAAGACGAATAATAATGGGGATGTTACTACTTTCCTTTACAACTGTAGTAAAGGCAAACTACTATATTGCAGAAAACATAGGGACTAATAATGGTGGAGATGCGACAACTGTTGAAGAGGAAAGAACACCGGCAGTACCGCCAACAACCGAAGCTGATGACAATACAAGAAAGGCACTTGAGCAGGGAAGCGAAAAAAGCAAGCCTAAAGAGGAAAAAAAGACAGTTGACACAGGAACTATGCCCGCAACACAGACTGAGGACATATCAACTGAGGCAAAATACAATTCCTATGCAAATTACGAAAATGCCACACTTGCCAAAAAAAGCTCATCAGCTACATTCAGAATGGCACAGCTTTACTTTCGTGATGGACTTTACGAAAAAGCAGTAAATCTGGCATTAAAAGATGAAGCACCTGATATTCCTGTAATGTATGTAATTGCGATTGGTTCACGACTAATGGGGGATAACGAGAAGTCAATCGACTATTACACTAGAATTTTATCACAGGATGAAAATCAGGCGGAAGCAAAACTTGGGATAGGCATTGCCTATAAATCAAAAGGGGATTTTTCAAAAGCATTAGGATACTTACGAGATTATAATTCAAAATATTCTAATGACGAAGTAAAAAAGGAAATCGCAGTATTAAATGAAATATTAGCTGGTTCAAGATAAAAAATAGGGGGGATTATTGTGGAATGGCTTAGATTAAAGGAATATGGGATGAAAAATGCCCATATAAAAAAACTTATGTTAATTTTTCAAGATTTTGAAGAATTATTTTATGAAGAAAATTTTAAATTGTTTAATGATGAGTTAAAAAGCCAGCTGGAAGAAGCAATGAAAATTGATTTGAAAGCAAGATTAGAGCTTTATGAACGAAACAGAGTAAGAATAATTAGTGCAAATGATAAGGAATATCCAAAAAAACTAAAGGAAATAAAGGATTTTCCAGTCTTTTTGTATTTAAAGGGAAAAAAGTTACAGGACTATGATAAAATAAAAATTGATAAAGGTAAAATTTCAGTAGACAATAAACGAAATATCGGAGTTGTAGGAACACGGCGAGCCACAAAATTTGGAAAAACAGCCTGTGAAAAAATCGTGAACGAACTTGCAAATTATGATGTAACAGTAATTAGTGGACTTGCTGATGGAATAGATACA
The DNA here is from genome assembly GCF_000482505.1 of Leptotrichia trevisanii DSM 22070. NCBI lineage: Bacteria > Fusobacteriati > Fusobacteriota > Fusobacteriia > Fusobacteriales > Leptotrichiaceae > Leptotrichia > Leptotrichia trevisanii. Next base: position 58,266 of record NZ_KI519444.1, on the reverse strand, counting down.
ATCGCACTAAAAACTGCACTGGACAAGGAAATAGAAGTTGTATCAGTGGTAGGAACAGGGCTGGATGTAGTTTATCCATATGAAAATCGGGATTTATGGGAAAGAATAGGTGAAATTGGAACGCTTATAAGTGAGTATCCGCTAGGAACACAGCCTACAAGATGGACTTTTCCCAGAAGAAACCGAATTATAGCAGGAATGTCAGATGGAGTCCTAGTAGCCGAAAGTTTTAAAAAAGGCGGTGCATTAATCACAGCGGAATTGGCTTTTAGCATGAACCGTGAAGTTTTTGCCGTGCCAGGATTCATAAATTATCCATCTTTTGAAGGTTGTAATAATTTAATAAAAAATAGTAAAGCAAAATTGGCAACCTGTGGAAATGACATTGCCGAAGAATTTTTGTGGGATATAAAAAAAGAAAAAAGTAAATTACAAAAACTGACAGAAGAAGAAAAAATTGTATTTGAAACAATAATGGAAGAAGTAAGTTTTGAGCAAATACTACAAAATGTAAAAGAAAAAATAGAGAAAAATAAATTATTTTCAATAATTATGAGTTTAAAAATTAGAGGATTAATTACAGAAACAAATGGGGCAAAGTATATAAGGATAGTGTAATTCAATACTAAACCCCGTTTAAAAACGAGAATAAATTTTTATAATGGAGTTTTCAATAGTTAATTCATAATCATTCAATTTTTTTATTTTTTATTTTCGTAGGATTGCTCATTGCCGCAAATCCTACAACCTATGGCTAGTCTACGACATTTTCCTGCACTGGCAAAAAACTCGCTATGCTCAGACAGTTTTGCCAGCACAGAAAAATGCTCCGACGGATATTAATTCATGTCAGATTCTGTTTAAAAAATAAAAATGCTTAGACAAGCCAGGGATAGTGCGTAGCACTTTCGCTATTATCTTTAAGTAGTAGTCAGTTAAATATGTTAAAATAACTGTTACTGCGAAATAAAGGGAAATGGCGATTGATTTCCCTTGCTTTGTAAAAAGAAGAAAAATAGAAATTATAGAAATGATAATCATTAATCAAAATAATTCAAAAATAAATAAATACAATATATAAATAGAGAAAGAAATAAGGAGAAAATAGAGTTGGCTAAAAAGTTAGTTATTGTTGAGTCACCGTCAAAAGCAAAAACCATTGAAAAGATACTTGGTAGAAATTATGAAGTTGTTGCATCTTACGGACATGTGATAGATTTACCAAAAACAAAAATTGGAATAGATGTAGAAAATAATTTTGAGCCTCAATATAAGGTTATAAAAGGGAAAGGTGAGGTTTTAAAGAAATTAAAGGAAAAAGCGAAAAGCGCAAACGCTGTTTACCTGGCATCGGATCAGGATAGGGAAGGGGAAGCGATAGCTTGGCACATTTCTAATTATATTAAGCAGCCTGATAAAGTAAAAAGGATTGAGTTTAATGAAATAACGAAGACGGCTGTAAATAATGCGATTAAGAATCCGAGGGATATTAATGACAATCTTGTGAATGCACAGCAGGCTAGAAGATTGCTTGATAGAATTGTGGGGTATAAGATAAGTCCGCTTTTGTGGAAAATAATTAATCGTAATGCCAGTGCTGGACGTGTTCAGTCAGTTGCGTTAAAATTGATTTGTGACTTGGAAGATGAGATAAATGCGTTTGTGCCACAGAAATATTGGGAAGTAAGTGCATTAATTGAAAAAAATATTAATCTTAATTTAGTAAAAATTGCAAACGACAAAGTAGATAAAATATTTGATGAAAAAGTTGTAAAAAAATTGGAAAAAGACTTAAAAAATGAATCGTTGACGCTTGAGAAAATAGAAATTAAGAAAAAATCTCAAAGGCCGCCGCTTGTATTTAAGACAAGTACCTTGCAGCAGCTTGCTTCATCATATCTTGGGTATGGTGCGAGTAAAACGATGAGAATAGCACAACAGCTGTATGAAGGGCTTGCCATTAATGGTGAAAACAAAGGGCTTATAACATATATGAGAACAGATTCTACAAGAATTTCCGTTGACGCCTTAAATATGGCAAAAGATTATATTACAAAGAACTATGGTGAAAAATATGTAGGAAAATATATTGTAAAAAATTCAAAATCAAATGTTCAGGATGCCCACGAAGGAATCCGTCCGTCTGATATTAATTTAGTTCCAGATGATATAAAGGTTTATTTGACAAATGAACAGTACAGATTGTATAAATTGATTTGGGACAGATTTCTGGTTTCACAGTTTGCGGCAATGCAGTATGAACAGATGCAGATTAATGCCGTGAATGGAGATTACAGTTTCCGTGGGACGATTAACAAGGTAATTTTTGATGGGTATTACAAGATTTTTAAAGATGAGGATGAAATTAAGACTGGGGATTTTCCAGAATTAAAGGAAGGCAATGTTCATCCGATAGATAAATTGAATATAGAAGAAGGAATAACAAAAGCACCTACAAGATTTTCAGAAGCAACACTTGTAAAAAAACTGGAATCAGAGGGGATTGGGCGTCCATCAACTTATGCTTCAATTGTTGAAACGCTGAAAGCAAGGGAATATGTGGAACTTATTGAAAAACGTTTTTATCCAACTTATTTGGGATATGAAGTAAAGGATGAGCTTGTCAAGAACTTTAAGGACATTATGAACGTGAAATTTACGGCGAATATGGAAAAGGAGCTGGATAAGGTTGAGGAAGGGACAGTTGAGTGGATACAGCTTTTGAGAACTTTTTATGATTCGCTGGAAAAGGATATTGACAAGTTTGAGAAGGAAATTGACAAAATAAAAAATCGTAGAATTGTGTCGGATGTACTGGATTCTGAGGGCAATCCTATGGTTTTAAAAACTGGACTTTATGGAAAATACTTGATTAGTGAATCAAATGAGAAGGAAAAAATTTCGTTAAAGGGAATCGCAGTATCGCCTGAGGCTATTAAAAAGGGAGAAATTTTTGTAAAAGAGGAAGTTGAGAAACTTCAAAATAATAAAAAAGGAATTTTGACTGATTATTTTGATGAAGCTGGAAATAGATATGTACTGAAAGTTGGGCGATTTGGAGAATATCTTGAAAGTGAAAATTACGAAAAAGATGAAAAAAGAATGTCGTTGCCAGTTGAATTGAAGCAAAAATATAAAAAAGGTGCTGTAATAGAGCTGGATGGAGTATTGCAAATAAGCGATGAAATGAAGCGGCTTTACGAAATTGACAGAAAAATAATAGAAGAAGCAGGAACATGTGAATTTTGCGGAAAACCGTATGAAATAAAAACTGGAAGATTTGGAAAATTTTTGGCTTGTACAGGCTATCCAGAGTGTAAAACGATAAAAAATATAAAAACCGGGAAAGTTACAAGAGTGACTGAAAAAGAGGAAAAAACTAAGAAAACTACAAAAAAAGCGACTAAAAAAACAGCAAAAACAGCAACTAAAGCAAAATCTACATCTAGAAAGGCTAAAAAGACAACGACAACTAAAAAATCTACAGTGAAGAAATCTAAATAGCAGAAAAAATAATTAATTTATTAAAATATAAGTTTAAAGTTATTTCATTTTTTATTATCGGACTAATAAATTGAATAATACAGATTGTCATAGATTTTAAGTATGATTTTAGATATTTTTTTAAATAAAAAAGTGAATTAATTTGTATTGCTGTGAATGATATGTGTTATAATAAATGGAGAAGTTTTAATGAATAATAGTGACAAAGACGTTGAGAAAGAAAAGGACATTGGAAATAAAGACAATATAAGAAATGAAAATCTTGTGATGTATGTGGATAAATTCTTGTATTACGAAGAGGTTATTCTTGGGAAGAGCTTTAATACGATTAGAAGTTATCGGCGGGATTTACTGCAGTTTATGGAATATCTGGATGAATATGAAGAAATTCATAATTTTGAAGAAATTGAAATGATGACATTCAGATCCTTTATTGCGTATTTAAATTCTCCGCAAAGACTAGCTAAAGAGGAAGATAAGAAAAAAAAGGATTCACGGAAAAACCTTGAAAATACCGAAATTGATGATACAGAATCAAAGATTGACAATATAAAAAGCATTGAAGATATGGAAGAAATAAATAAAAAAATAAGTGTTAAGCCTGTGTCTAAAAGAACTATAAACAGGAAAATTTCAGCACTTAGGACATTTTTCAAATATCTTCAGGAAATAAAGGTAATTGAAACGAACAAGGCGGCTTATATAAATGTTCCAAAATTTGAGAAGGAATTGCCGAATGTATTGAACAGGGATGATTTGAATAGTTTGAGGCATGTTATAAGTACGGAGAAAATTACTGGGATTAGAGATAGGTTGATTATTGAACTGCTTTATTCTAGTGGACTTCGTTCAATGGAACTCATTAATTTGAGTGAATTTATGATTGATATTGAAGAGCGGGAAATTAGGGTTATTGGAAAAGGGGATAAGGAGCGGATAACTTTTTTTAGTGAAAATGCTAAGAAATGGCTGATAAAGTACATTGAGGAAAAGAAAAGGCAATATGAGAATTACACCAGGGAAGTGCTGATTGTAAACAGTAAAGGGAAAAAATTGACGACACGTTCGCTAAGAAGGCTTATTTCGGCACATGCACACGAAGCTGGGATACAAAAGGAAATAACACCGCATGTATTTAGGCATTCATTTGCAACGGAACTTTTGAATAACGGCGTGGATATCCGATATTTACAGGAATTGCTTGGGCATAGCAGTATTGCTACAACACAGGTTTACACACACGTGAGCAAGGCGTTCTTGCGGGATATTTATATGAACACTCACCCGTTGGCTAAGGAATAATGGATTTGATTGGATTGAATTTTAATGTAAAAGGAATGAGAAAATAGGAGGAAATTTTGATTATAAAAAAATGTAGCGGTTGCGGAATTGAACTGCAGTTTGAAGATAAAAATAAGGAAGGATATGTTCCTGAAGAGAAATTTATAACAGAGGATAATTTACTTTGTCAGAGATGTTTTAAAATTAAAAATTATGGGGAAAATCTTGTAAATAATTTTAGCAGGGAAGATTATTTGAAGGAAGTAAATGAATGTGTAAAAAAATCTGATATAATACTTCCAATTTTTGATATTATTGACTTTGAAGGTTCATTTACTGAGGAAATCTTGGATTATCTAAGAGATTACAGATCTATAATTTTAATTAACAAAATAGATTTGCTGCCTGACTTCATACATCCAACTGAAATTTCCAACTGGGTAAAGGACAGGCTTGCAGAAGAGGACATTGTACCTGATGATATTGCCTTTATTAGTGCTAAAAATAAATACGGAGTAAATGGAATAATCAGAAAAATTAAAAATATTTTTCATAACAAAAAAGTAAAGGCAACTGTGCTTGGAGTTTCAAATGTTGGAAAATCATCAGTTATAAATTTACTTCTTGGAAACAACAAAATAACAACTTCTAAATATTCTGGAACTACTTTAAAATCAATTAACAATAAAATTCCAAATAGTGAAATTACGATAATTGACACACCTGGACTTATTCCAGATGGGAGAATTTCTGATTTAATTAGTGTAGAAAATGGATTAAAGCTAGTGCCAGCTGGAGAAATTTCCCGAAAAACTTTTAAACTTGAAGAAAATCAGGTATTTATGTTTGATGTTTTCTGCAGATTTAAAATACTTGGAAATGAACTTTTAGAAAGTGGAAGCAAGCCTATTTTTTCTGCGTATGCTTCAAAAAGTGTGAAGTTTCACGTGGCTCGTGAGGAAAGAGTGGAAGCCCTGTTAAGTGGAGATTACTTTGAAATTTTACAAGAAGATGAAAAAGAAAAATATTTTCAAAATGAATTTGTAACTCACGAAGTGGAAATTGAAGAAAATGAGGAACTTGTAATTGCAGGGCTGGGATGGATAAATGTTAAAAGAGGGCCGTTAAAGGTACAGTTGGAAGTTCCTAAAAATGTGAAAGTAATTGTTAGGCCGTCAATTTTTAGAAATAAAAAATAGATTTAAGAAGTTATTGGAAACTTGAATTTATTGAAAGTTTGATTTTGAAAAAGTAAAATAGAAAAAATATAAAATTTGAAATAAAAAGAATCTGAAGGAAGGAGAGCGTGATTTTTTACATTATTATAATTATAAAATTAAGAATTTTGTAAATTTCATGCGAGGAAATGGCTTTTGATAACGATTATTATGGAAATAACGGGGCAAGAATGACTAGAAAAATTGCTCTTCGTGTTATAACTTTTCTTGTGATTGTATTTATTGCAATATTTAATGTTATGATTTTATTTTCAAGAAAAGTGGATAAACTTATAACTGCTGATATTCAGGTAGAAACAGTAAAATTGCAGAACGCAGTGAAAAGATTTAGTGAAAAGACAGGCACTAATCCAAATTTGGCAGGATTTGAAGATAGTTTGCAAAATGTAAAAAGTTCGGATGGAGTATATAATTTTGGGACTTTTTATGGAAGTGATAAAATCTATGAAATTCCTGAAAGTATAAAGGATTCGAGGGAGAGAAGCAACAGAATTGTAACGAAAAAGGATAAAAAGGGTGGATGGGTTTACGATCAGTTAAAGGGGACAATTTCACCAAATATTTAAAATTATGAAGTAAAAAAATGGGGGAGTTAAACAAAGAAACTCGATTAGAAAGAAGATTAGTAAAAAAAATGAAATTTTCAAGTTTGGGAAGTGGAAGTAGCGGAAATTCAAGCTATATTGAGATGGGAAATAAGAAATTTCTTATAGATGCAGGATTTAGTGGCAAAAAAATTGTAGAAAAATTGAATAATATTGAAAAAAGAATTGAGGATATAATGGGAATATTTGTGACACATGAGCATTCTGATCATATTCAGGGGCTGGGTGTTGTTTCGCGAAAATACGATATTCCGATTTATCTTCACGAAGTAACTTATAATGTAATTAAAGACAAAATTGGAAAAATTGAGAAAAAGAATTTGAATTTTATAAGGGATGAAAAAACTGTAATTGATAACTGTGTGATAAATAATTTTGAAGTAATGCACGATGCTGAAAAATGTTTGGGTTATACATTTGAATATGAAGGGAAAAAATTGTCATATGCTAGTGATGTTGGCTGTGTGAACAATATTATTAAGGAAAATTTGAAAAATAGCGATGTAATTGTATTGGAAAGCAATTACGACTATAATATGCTGATGACAGGCCCTTATCACTGGGAATTGAAAAATCGTGTAAAGGGAAGAAATGGACATTTGTCAAATTCAGAAGCATCAAAGTTAATTGGGCAGGTGCTTAATGAAAAATTGAAAAAAATTTATCTAATGCACATAAGCAAGGATAACAATACTCCAGAATTGGCTTATAATTCGCTGTATCAAATTTTGGAGCGGGAAAATAAAAGCCATCTGGAAATCGAAATTATTAATGAAGAAGGAACGGAAATTTATAAAATATAGAATATTAGAATAAAGAATAAGGAAAAAGTTATGTGGAATGACTTGAAATTGGAAATCGACATTTGTGCTAGATGTATTTTGGAAAAAACTCGGATTAATCCAATTGTCGGGGAAGGGAATAAAAAGGCGGAAATTTTGTTTGTGCTGGATAACATAAGCGAGGAAGAGGATGTAAAGCAGAAACTTTTGATCAACAGAAATGGAAAATATTTTAAAAAATTTTTGGAATATTCAAAACTGGATTTGAAGAAGTGTTATTTTACGACTCTTACAAAATGCAGCTCACATAGTAATTTAATTGAAAAGGATAGTATTTCAAAATGCCACGAGTTTCTTGTCGCACAAATTGCCTTAATTAATCCAAAGTACATTGTAACAGTAGGTGAAAGGGCAACTAAATCACTTTTGGAGGATGTAGAAAAAGAGGATATAAAGGATTTGGTTGGGAAAGTGTTCGATTTTTATGGAGAAATTAAGGTTGTACCGATTTACGATATTTCCTATTTGTTTAAAGCGACAGATAAGGAAAAATGGAAATTGATAAAAATTTTGGAAAAATTATAAAAGAAGAAAGGAAATAAAAAAAGAATGATAGGAATAGGAATTGTAGGATTACCAAACGTAGGAAAATCAACATTGTTTAACGCAATAACAAAAACACAAAATGCAGAGGCTGCAAATTACCCATTTGCAACAATTGAGCCAAATGTAGGACTTGTAAGTGTTCCTGATCCAAGACTAAAGGACTTGGAGAAAGTTGTTAATCCAGAAAGAACAGTTGGAGCAACAGTTGAGTTCGTAGACATCGCAGGGCTTGTAAAAGGTGCGTCAAAAGGAGAAGGGCTAGGAAACCAGTTTTTATCCAATATCAGAAATACAGCTGCAATTTGTCAAGTCGTAAGATGTTTTGACGATGACAATATTATTCACGTGGAAGGAAGCGTTGATCCTATAAGAGATATTGAAACGATTAATGCAGAATTGATTTTTGCTGACTTAGACACAGTTGAAAGGGCAATTCAGAAGAATCAGAAGCTGGCTCGTGGAGGAAACGCAGAAGGGAAAGAATTAGTGGCAGTTCTTGAAAGATGTAAAGTTCATCTGGAAGAATTTAAATTGTTAAAAACATTGGAATTTACTCAAAGGGAAGAGGAATTAATAAAAGTTTATCAATTCTTGACAGTAAAACCGATGATGTTTGCTGCAAACATTTCAGAAGAGGACTTGACAGCTGGAATTGAAAATGACTATGTAAAAAAAGTGCGTGAATTTGCAAAACAATACGATAGCGAAGTAGTAACTTTTTCAGCAAAAGTGGAAGCGGAACTAATTGAAATCGAAGATGAAGAAGAAAGACAAATGTTCATTGACGAATTAGGGATAAAAGAACCAAGCCTAAACAGACTAATTAGGGCAGGATTCAAATTATTAGGACTAATCACATACTTTACCGCTGGAGTAAAAGAAGTAAGAGCTTGGACAATAAAACAAGGAACAAACGCCCAAAAATCAGCCAGTGAAATTCACACAGACATTGAAAAAGGATTTATCAGAGCTGAAGTTGTATCTTTTGACAAATTTATCGAACTAAATGGATGGAATGGTTCAAAAGAGAAAGGTGCAATGAGACTGGAAGGGAAAGAGTACATTGTGCAGGATGGGGATGTAATGTTCTTTAGATTTAATGTATAAAAATTGAAATAGAGAAAGTGTTCAGAAATAGGTTATCTAAAATTAGATTAAATTTTTGAGCATTTTTTTGTTTTAAAAATTCTCTTTTTTGCACTGTAATATTTTTGTAAAATATAATACTTGTTTAAGAAAAAGCAGTAAAATTAACTTTCAAAAATTCTTTTTTTGATTTTTTCCCTTAAATAGCCCTT
>NZ_KI519444.1:0-46547 GCF_000482505.1 Leptotrichia trevisanii DSM 22070 | reverse complement strand
TAATATTTTTGTAAAATGTGGTATGATATAAACAATAAAAATTGGAGAAATAAAAGGAGGAAATTGAAAAGATTAAAAAATATGGAGAGAAATGATAACGAAATGATAAATGAAGAGGAAAAAAATTTAGATACAATTGAAAAAATTGATATTCTGGGAATGAGCTTGGAGAATCTGCAAGAGAAATTTGTTGAAATTGGGATGAAGAAGTTTAATGCAAGCCAAGTTTTTGACTGGCTACACAATAAATTGGTATTTGATTTTGATGAGTTTTCCAATATTTCAAAGAAAGACAGGGAAATTTTGAAAGAGAAATTTTATGTGGCAAAACTTGAGTTTAAGACGCATCAGGTTTCGGAAGATGGGGATACTGAGAAATTTCTGTTTGAATTGAAGGATAGAAGGCTGATTGAAAGTGTTCTTATTTCTCATAAAAATAGGCATACACTTTGTGTTTCTTCGCAAATTGGGTGTCTTATCGGATGTGATTTCTGTGCAACAGCGACAATGACTTATGAAAGAAATTTATCAATTTCCGAAATTTTACTGCAATATTATTATGTGCAGAAACATCTGCTACAGCGTGGAGAAAAGCTGGGAAATGTGGTTTATATGGGAATGGGAGAGCCATTTTTAAATTATGATGCAGTTCTTGGTTCAATTAATATATTAAATTCCCCGAAAGGACAGAATTTTTCAAAAAGAAATTTTACGATTTCTACAAGCGGGATTGTGAATGGAATAAAAAAATTTACAGAAAATGAAAATCAGATAAATTTGGCGATTTCGTTGCATTCGGTAAGGGATGATGTAAGAAGCGAGATTATGCCGATAAATAAAAGATGGGGAGTAAAACAGCTGAAGGAATCACTTCTGGAATATCAGAAACAGACTAAAAATCGGATTACATTTGAATATATTCTGATTGATGACTTGAATTGTGAGCCTGAGGATGCGAGGGAACTGGCTGGATTTTTAAATTCATTTTCGTGTTTAGTGAACTTGATTCCTTATAACCCTGTTGGTGGAAAGCCCTACAAGACACCGCCAAAACAAAAACAAAGGGAATTTTATAAATTATTAAAAGACAAAAATGTTAATGTAACATTGCGGGAAACTAAAGGGCAGGACATTGCAGCAGCCTGTGGACAGTTGAAGGCGAAAAAACAGATGGATTCTATTCAGAATATTTAAATAAATATTGAAACAGTTACGAAAAGAGGTAGTAATGAAAAAGAATAATAAAAGAGTAAAAGTGGAAAAACCTGGAAAAAAATTTAGTTTATTTTCGTTTTTTTTCAAAGTCTTCGTATTTTTATTTGTAATTACATTTGGAGCTGGAGCTTATCTTGTTTATACAGTGAGTAAGGAAACGCCAGTTGATTTAATAGATGGTTATGCACCTGTGTCACCTTCAGTAATTTATGACATCAATGGGAACCAGATAGATACGATAATGGTTCAAAACAGGGCACCAATAGGTATTGGAGAAATTCCTCCGCATGTACAAAATGCGTTTTTGGCGATAGAGGACAGAAAATTTAGGACTCACCATGGATTTGACTTTATAAGAACGGCAAGAGCGGCATTTTTGACAATTACGGGAAGACGACGTGAAGGGGGAAGTACACTTACTCAGCAGCTTGCAAAAAATGCTTTTTTGTCGCCAGAACAGACAATGACAAGAAAAATTAAGGAAGCAATTTTGGCAATAGAAATTGAAAGAAAATATACAAAAGATGAAATTCTGGAAAATTACCTGAATACAATTTATTTTGGACAAGGGGCTTATGGTATAAAAAATGCGGCAATAAAATATTTTAATAAACAGCCAAAACAGCTTTCCATTGCACAAGCGGCAATTTTAGCCAGCCTGCCTAAGTCACCGACAAAATACTCCAAAATAGAAAATGCGTTGGAAAGACAGAAAATTGTACTTCATCAAATGAGAAACTTTGGATTTATAACAGATGAGGAGTATAATGAGGCAGTTAAAGAAAAAATTACATTTGTAAATGGAAATATTAAAAGCCGTAATGAAGAGGAACAGATTTCGACTTCAAATGTAGCACCTGAATTTACAACAGTTGTATTAAGTGAAGTGAGAAAAATATTGAAAATACCTGAAGAAGATCAAAAATTCCTGTTTGACGGTTATAAAATTTATGCAACAGTTGATTTAGACTTACAAAGGGCAGCCTACTCAGCCTTTAACAACAATTATAACTTGAAGAGTCGTGCAAATTTGAACGGTGCGTTATTTTCGATTGATCCAAGTAACGGATTTGTAAAAGCAATGGTTGGAGGGAAAAACTATAAAAAAGGAAACTTTAACCGTGCATTAAGTTCATTAAGACAACCAGGTTCATCATACAAACCAGTAGTTTATCTTGCGGCACTGCAAAAAAATATGGCAATGAACAGTGTTATGGAAGATTCACCAATAAAAATTGGAAACTGGAGTCCAAAGAACTATGATGGAGTTTTCAGGGATAGTATGACACTTGCCAAGGCATTGGAAATTTCCAATAATATAATCCCAGTAAAACTGCTGCAGCGTGTTGGAATCAATTCGGCTGAAAAAGTATGGCGTGATGCAGGAATTGTAGGAGGAGATTTTCCTAAAAACTATACATTGGCACTTGGTTCAATTTCCACAAGGCCAGTAGATATGGCGATGTTTTATGCAGCACTTGCAAACGGAGGTTATCAGGTGCAGCCTCAATATATTTATAAAATTGAAAATAAATACGGAGAAGTCGTTTATGAGGCAAAACCAAAAATGAAAAAAGTTTACGATTCAAAAGATGTCGCAATACTAACTTATATGCTTGAAAATGCTGTAAATTATGGAACTGGACAATCTGCGAAAGTCTTTAAAAATGGACAGCTTATTCCAATGGCTGGAAAAACAGGAACAACTTCTGACTATGTTTCAGCGTGGTTTACAGGTTACACACCAACTCTTGCCACAGTAGTTTACGTTGGAAACGATGACAACAAGTCAATGGGGCCTGGAATGACAGGAGGAGCTGCAGCTGCACCAATCTGGAAAACTTATATGCAGACAGTGGTAGATTTACCAAATTACAATGTTGGAGTCTTTGAGTTTATAGACGATTATATTACGAGAAAAGACTTGACAACAAGAGATATTGACTTACAAATAGGACTTCTTGACAGAGATGGAGTGAATAAACGGACAGCATTGTTTAAGGCTGGAACAGAGCCGATTGAGTCAGAAGGCAAGTTTAGGAATGGGATAACTTTTTAGAAACAGAATAAAATTTAAAAATCAATAAAAAAATATGATTTCAAATACAAATTAATGTACAAGAGATCATATTTTTTGTTTATGAAAATTTTTTTATTTGATTATTAATTATGACATAAATAATAATTTAACTATAAATAATGCACCCAAAATAATCATTACCCACGAAACATGCCTTCTGTCTTCTTTTTTCGAGAATAAATTGTAAAACAGATTTATTAATACATAAGATAAAATTCCTAATGTTAATCCATCTCCGATACTGTAAGTCAAAGCCATTGTTGTAATTGTAATGAAAGATGGAACACCTTCTAGAATATCGTGCAAGTCTATATTTTTAACTGAACTTAGCATTAAGTAACCAACGTAAATTAAGGCTGGAGCTGTAGCACATCCTGGTATTGAGATAAATATTGGAGAGAAAAACATTGATATTAGGAATAGGAATCCTGTTGTAATGGCTGTCCATCCTGTTCTTCCTCCTGCGATAACTCCTGTTGAACTTTCTACATAAGTTGTAACTGTTGAAACTCCAAGTGCAGCACCAGCTGTAGTTGCGATTGCGTCTGCCATTAAGGCTCGTCCTACGTTTGGTACGTTTCCATTTTCATCCAGCATATCTGCTTTTGAGCATACCCCTATCAATGTTCCGACAGTATCAAAGAAATCTACAAATAAGAATGTACAAACTATAACGAATAAATTTCCAAATGTTTTAAAATCTGTAAATAGCTTAAAGTCTAATTTCCCCATAACAGGCATCATTGACTCATATTTAAAGATACCAGATGGTAAATAAATTCCTAAATCTTTTGCGTGTGCAGGATTTATAAGTGCATATCCCCAAGCCAGTAAAGAACTTAAAATAATTCCATAAAGAATTGAACCACGTACATTCTTTTTATCCAGAATTGCTATTAAAAATAATCCGATAAATGAAATAATAACGGCTGGAGAAAAATGCCCCATGCTAACTTTGGTCGATTCGCTTAAAACAATCAGTCCACTTCCTGAAAAACCTACGAATGCAATAAACACTCCAATTCCACCAGTAACAGCATGTTTCATATTTTCTGGAATAGAATTTACTACGGCTTCACGCACTTTAAAAAGCGTTAAAAATATAAATATAATCCCTTCACAGAATACGGCAGTCAAGGCAGTTTGCCAGCTGATACCACCTTTTAATACAACTGTAAATGCAAAAAATGCGTTTAATCCCATACCTGAGGCAAGAGCGAAAGGCAAGTTTGCGATGAGTCCCATAAGAAAACAACCGATTGCGGCTGAAAAACAAGTTGCTGTAACTAATGCACCTGCATTCATTCCTGTTTTTGATAAAATATTTGGATTTACGGCAATTATGTACGCCATTGTAAGAAATGTTGTAATTCCTGCCATAATTTCCTTCTTCATATTGATATTTTCATTTGCTAGAAGCGGGAAAAGTCGTTTAAGTCCGCTTGTCTGTTGAACATTAGTGATGCTCATTTTGATTAATCAACTCCATTTCTATGTATTATTTAGTTGTTACAAAATATTATTCATCTTCATTTGATTTGGTTTTAGCTTTTTCATCTTCTTCTTTATTATCTTTATCGAAAGTCATAACAACTTTTTCGATTTTTTTATTTCTGACTCGTTGTGGCTTGAATACAACACCATTAATTGTGATTGGCTCAATATTTTCATTATCTTCGGGAATGTATCCTAAATTTTCAATTAAAATCCCGCTTAAAGTATCATAATATTTGGATTCAAGCTCAAAGTGGAAATTATCATTCAAGTCATTTAATGAAACTTCTCCACTAATTAAGTATTTATTTCGTGATAACTGACGAATTGACAAGTCCTCATCGTCAAATTCATCGGCAATATTTCCCATAACTTCCTCAATCAAGTCCTCAAGCGTAACAATTCCTGAAAAACCTCCATATTCATCAATCAGAATAGTGATGTGTTTTTTCTCAAGCTGCATTTCGTTAAAAAGTTCATTTACATTTTTTGTTTCAGGTACAAAATATGCTTCTTGCAGCAAATCAGCCACTTTTATGTTATCAAATCCCTTTTTATAGGCTTCCATCATCAAATCCTTAGTTAATAAAATTCCGATAATGTTGTCAGCTTCATTTTCATAAACTGGAATACGTGAATATTTTCCAAATTCCTTGTTTTCAAAAAGTTCGTGAATCGAAATATTTTTGTCAATCAAAAATACTTTTGTTCTCGGAATCATTATTTCCCGTGCAATTTTCTCATCAAATTCAATAATATTTTCAATCATTTCCTGTTCAGCTTCGTTAATAACACCATGTTCCTTACCGACTTCCACCAGTGAACGTAATTCCTCCTTAGAAACCTTCTCTTCAATATTATCTTCCTTCATTTTCAAAATTGTAAGTACCAGATTTGTAGAAAATGTCAAAAATTTTACAAATGGAGAAAATAATTTTGAAATAAACACAACAACTCCAACTGACGATAATGCGATATTCTCTGAATTTCTAAGTGCGATTCTTTTTGGAATCAGTTCCCCAAAAACAAGCGTGATATATGACAACAGAAAAGTTATTAAAATCATTGAAATTTGATAGTTATACGGAATATTCAAAGGTTGTAATGCACTTGACAAATATTGGGATAAACCAGTTGCCGCTGATGCTGACGCAAAAAAACTTGCTAAAGTGATTCCAACCTGAATAGTAGACAGGAATTTGCTTGGTTCCTGCAGCAAATTATCAAGTAAAACTGCTTTTTTATTTCCATCTTCAATTAATATTTTTAATTTATTTTTATTTAACGAAACAATCGCCATTTCCGCACTGGAAAAGAAAGCGTTAATTCCCGTTAAAATTATTATTATTACAATCTGTAATAATAAACTGCCCTCAGACATTTTATTTTTCCTCCTAAATTTTTTAAATTTACCAACTTTTATAGTAACAAATTTTAAAACTAAACTTAAAAAATGTAACTATTTATTCAAACTCTAACTTTTTATTTTGTATTAATTTAAAGAGTTTAAGCATATTATAGCATATTTTTAAAAAATTTAAAAATTGATTTTAAAATTATAAAATCTCCTCGAAAACATACTTCTGAACTTTCATTCCCAATTTTTCATAAAATCTGACAGCTCCAGCATTATCAGCCCAAGCATCCAATGTTAAATTGTAACAGCCTTCTTTTTTTGCAAAATCTAAGGCAAAATCGTATAATTTCTTTCCAATGTTCTGCCCACGAGTGCTTTCATCAACACAAAGATCGTCAATAAATAACGTTTTTATATCAGTTAGGACGTTGTGATTTGTTTGTTGCTTGAAAATACAGAAAATATAGCCAATTACGTTATCATTTTTATCAGTTGCTACGAATATTGGCTTGTTTGAGTCGTTTAACATTTCTGTTAATTCTTTTGCTGTGTATTTTTTCCCAGTTGCCTTGAAAATGTCTGGACGACCTTCGTGATGAATTAATAAAATTTGTTCCAGTAAATTTTCTATTTTTGGAATATCTTTTTCTTGTGCTAACCTAATTTCTTTCATTGTAATAATTTTTCCTTTCATTTGTATTTTTATATAATGATTTTAATAAATCATAAATTGCAATATTAATTGCGACATTTTACCAATTTTTTTTACTAATTTATAAGGATATAAACTTAACATTTTCAAATAATTAAAATATAATTTTCATTTTTCAAACAGATTTTAGTATAAATATTCCATCGGAGCATTTTTCTGTGCTGGCAAAACTGTCTGAGCATAGCGATTTTTTTGTCAGTGCTGAAAAATGTCGTAGACTAGCCATAGGTTATTGCGTAGCAATCTTGCCACAATTTTAATTACTAGGATAAACTTTTACTGCAAGATAAGGTTTTGCGGCAATGAGCAATCCTACGAAAATAAAAAATAAAAAAGAAAAAACTCTGTTATAAAGTTTCTAAAAATTTCTTTCCATTTTCAATTTGCATTTCGACATTTTTTATGGAGGTTCCACCAAATGAATTTCGCTTGTTTACGCAGTTTTCAATTGTGATTTCTGAAAGAATGGCATTTTTGAAAACCTCAGAAAATTTATGAAATTCTTCGAGTTTCATGTCATCAATTGCGATTTTCTTATCTTCGCAGTAGGATACTATTTCTCCAACGATTTTATGTGCCTGTCTGAATGGAATATTGTGTTTTGCAAGGTAATCGGCTACGTCTGTTGCATTTAGGAAACCTGCTCGCATTGAAGTGTAGATTTTTTCGTTGTTTACTGTTATTGTGTCAAGCATTAGGTAGAAGATTTCGATGGATAATTTGATATTGTCAATTGAATCAAAAATTCCTTCCTTGTCCTCCTGCATATCCTTGTTGTAAGCCAGCGGAAGTGCCTTCATTGTTGTTAAAATTCCCATAAGATTTCCGTAGATTCTGCCTGTTTTCCCTCTTACAAGTTCGGCAATGTCAGGATTTTTTTTCTGCGGCATAATTGAAGAGCCTGTTGCAAAGGCATCGTCCAGATTTATAAATGAAAATTCAGATGTGCACCAGATAATAATTTCTTCTGAAAATCTTGACAAGTGCATTGAAATTACTGAAATAATCATTGCAAGTTCAATTATAAAATCCCTGTCGCTTACAGAATCAAGGCTGTTTTCTGTAGGCTTTGAAAATCCAAGTTCTTTTGCCACGAAATGTCTATCCAGATTAAACGTAGTTCCAGCCAAAGCTCCTGCTCCAAGCGGCATCTCGTCACTTCTTTCCAAAAAGTCCTCGATTCTTGAAATATCCCTTTTAAACATTTGGAAGTAAGCCATCAGGTGATGAGAGAATAAAATTGGCTGAGCCCTTTGTAAATGAGTATACCCAGGAATAATAACATTTTTATATTTTTCAGCGAGTCCTAGCAGTACATTTTCCATTTTTACAAGTAAATTTGAGATTTCACGGGCCTCTTTTCGTACATACATTCGCACGTCAAGAGCCACCTGATCGTTTCGGCTTCTGGCAGTATGCAATTTCCCAGCCACAGCCCCGATAATCTGTGTCAACCTTTTCTCAATCGACATATGAATATCTTCATCTTCAATTCTAAACTCAAATTCTCCCTTTTCAATTTCATCCTTTATCTGAAGCAACCCATTTTCAATATCTTTTTGTTCATTTTCCGCAATAATCCCTTGCTTAGCAAGCATTCTGCTATGTGCAATACTCCCAGTAATATCCTCTTCATACATTCTTTTATCAAACGTAATTGACGCATTAAATTTTTCTAACAATTTATTAGTTTCCTTATGGAATCGACCTTCCCACATTTTTTTCATATTTTTCAGTCCTTTCTAAAAACATAATTTATTTGTATATTATATCAAATAAAACCTTATTTTTAAAGAGTTTAAAAGTATAAATTAAAATTATGTATAAAAAAAATTTTGGATAAAAAAACACAGTCAAAATAACTGTGATTTTATGAATTTTAAATACCTAACTCTTTTTTTAATCCTTTTGAAGAGTGTTTGAAAAACTTATATTATCGGACGTTTTTGATTAATTATATATTGTAAAAACAAACAAATACATACAAGCGATATTTACAATTAAATTTTATAATAATTCATACCAAAAAATTTTCTTCAAAAAATTAATAAACAAAATTTGATAAGAATATTGAAATTGTGTTATAATAATTGTAAGAAAATAAAATTTTAAATAAAAAATGGAGGAAAGAAATAAAATGAGTAAATATTTTGAAACTGTGGATTTTTGGGTTGAAAATTTATTGGATTCGACTGAAAGCTATACAATTGAAAGCAATGAAAAAGGGAAATTTGTGGATATTACGATTAATGTGACAAAAGATGATATGGGGAAAGTGATTGGGAAAAATGGAAGAATTATCACAGCACTTAGAGTTCTTATGTCTTCGGTTGCAAAAAAAGATAGAAAAAGTGTAAAAATTGAAGTTAAGGAAATGTAATATAATGAAAAAGAAGAGTTTTAAACTTAGAGTTTATTATTACGATACTGATAAAATGGGAGTTGTGTACCATTCGAATTATCTAAAATGGATGGAAATGGCACGGACTGAATATTTTAGGGATGTTTTTCCATATAAGAATATGGAAGATATGGGATTTATTTTACCAGTAAAGACGCTAAATATTGAATATATTAATTCAGCAAAGTATGACGAGGAAATTGAAATTTCTGTAAAAATTGAGGAAATAAATAATATCAAAATCAGATTTTCTTATGAAATATACAATTCAGACGGAGTTTTAAAGGCAAAGGCTGAAACGGTAAATGTTTTTGTTGATGAAAGCGGAAAATTAAAGAGAATTTCAAATGAATTGCTGGAGGAGCTTATTAAATAATTATTTTGAATATTTATATTACTGTTAAAATTAGAGTTTTGTAAAATATACTAAAAATAGTAAAAGCCATTATTAAACAAAATAATCTGATACTAAACTTCATTAGAAATTAGAAATATTCACTATGTAAATGGGGAATGGTATGATAATAATAAACTAAAATTATTAATCACCTATTAAATAAGAAGAAAAGAGGTTTTACAAATGAAAATAGCGATTGGAAATGATCATGCAGGAGTGGAATTTAAGAATAAAATTATGCAGGAATTGAGAGGGAAAGGATATGAAATTGTAAATGTGGGGACTGATACGTTGGATTCGGTTGATTATCCTGATATTGCTAAGGAAGTTAGTAAGAAAGTTCTTAGTGGAGAAGTGAATTTTGGGATTTTGATTTGTGGAACAGGGATTGGAATTTCTATCGCTGCAAATAAAATAAAAGGAATTCGTGCAGCTCTTTGCCACAATGAGTACACAGCAAAACTTGCAAGACTTCACAATGATGCAAATATTATAGCATTAGGAGCGAGAGTTTTAGGTGAAGATTTAGGGCTGGCTTGTGTTGAGGCATTTGTAAATACAGAATTTGAAGGTGGCAGACACGCTAAAAGAGTCGGAAAAATAGAATTGTAATTTAGAAAATATCTTAAAAATTCTAATTAAAATTTTATCGCTAAATATTTGTTAGACTTGTCTGGAAATTATCAAGGTTTAATAGAACAAATATTATTATGAAGCAAGGGGTTTTGGCCCCTTGTTAAAATAAAAAAACATCGAGTTTTTGAACACATCTATTTTAAAAAAATAAAATAAGGAAGTGATTTTTATGTCAACAATTTTTAAAAAGATAATAGATAAGGAAATACCAGCAAATATCGTGTATGAAGATGAGGAGTTCCTGGCTTTTCATGATATAAATCCAGCGGCAAAAGTTCACGTGCTTGTAATTCCAAAAAAAGAAATCAAAAGTTTGGATGCAGCAACTGAAGAAGATGCTTTATTGTTGGGAAAATTGCAGCTTACGATAGCAAAAGTGGCTAGAATTTTGGAATTAGATAAGGATGGATATAGAGTTATAACTAATATTGGAGAAAATGGCGGACAGGAAGTTTTGCATATTCATTATCATATTTTAGGTGGAGAAAAGTTGCCAGTTAAATTGAAATAGAAATAGTCAAATTTTCTAAAATTATGGAGGAAGTACATGAAAAGCAAACTTTCTAAAATTGTAATTCTTGTCTTTCTTGTGGCAAATCTAGGAATGGCTGAATATATAAAAAAAGATAATACTGTTTACTATAAGGATGAAATATGGCAGACTGATGAGAAAAAGGTAAATGATGCGGATTTTAAAACATTTGTAGAGCTGAATAAAATTTACGGGAAAGACAGTAAAAATGTTTTTTATGAAGATGGAAAACTAAAAAATGCCGATTTAAAAACATTTCAGGCAGTTGGGGAAAATATTGGAAAAGACAAAGATAACTTTTATTGGTATAACCAGAAAGTAAAAATAAATCCAAAAGATTTTAAATTTTATAAAAATAAGGATAAAATAGTATATTTTAGAAATAATGGTAAAATATATGATTTAAAAGGATTAAATGAACTTAATGAAATTGAGGATGTAGATACTTTTGAAGTACTGGATGATGAATATTCAAAAGATAAACATAATATTTATTATGGAGGAGTAACTTTGTCTGATGTGGATATGGATACTTTTCAGATAATAATGCCAAATTACTATGCTAAAGATAAAAATAGCGTGTATTCAAGACATAAAAAAATTAAAGGGGCAAATCCAAAAACAATAAAAGTTTTGAATATTGTATATATAAAAGACGATAAAACTGTTTTTTCAGATTTTTCTTTTAGTAATACACTTAAAAATGCAGATGTTAAGTCTTTTGAAGCATTAGGACAATACTACGGAAAAGATAAAAACAATGTGTATTTAATGGGGAAAAAAATAAAAAAAGCTGATGTAAAAACTTTTCGGGTAATTTCAGAAGAATCTTTTGATCACTATTCAAAAGATAAGAATAATGTTTATTTGGAAACATACATTATAGAAGGAGCAGATCCGAAAACTTTTGAAATTATAAAAGAAGAGCCGTCTTATTCAAAGGATAAAAAGTACTTGTATTATTCTGGGAAAAAAATTGATGAAATTAAAGATAACTTAAAAATTATGAGTGCTGGAGTGCTTGGTATTATAAAAAATGGAAACAGAATTTATGCTAATGGAAATAGGCTTGATATAGAAAATCCAGAAAATTTTAAAATAATAAAAAATGATTATTACAATAATCCAAATATAATTTATGGAAAAAACAATAAAAATATATATGTAATTATAGGAAATGGACAAAAAATTCGTAGTAAAGTAATAAAAGATGCGGACATAAACTCTTTTGAAATAATGGAAATTGGTGCATATTCACGAGATAAAAATAATATTTATTTTACGCATTCTGATGTTGTGAAAATAAAAGATGTAGACAAAGACAGTTTTACTATTGGAGAACATGGCTTTTCTTACGACAAGAACAATGTGTATTTTTATGGGAAAAAGATAGATGGAATAAGTCCAAAAGGATTTAAAATAGTTGATTTAGCTGTTAATTTTGGGGATTCTGTAACATTTGCACTATTGACAGACAGTAAAAATTTATATAAATTTATTTATGAATTTGATCCTGAAACGTATAAATTGAAAAATACAAAATTGGTTACTGTAACGAATGTAAAAGTAGATGCTCCGAGTTTTGAGATTGTTAAAGAAGATACAGGAAGTTATTATAAAGACAAGGACAGCGTTTTTTATTATGATATGAATAAAAAAGAACTGAGAAAGGTCGAAGGTGGTGATAGAAACAGCTTTGTCGAAATGGATAATTTTTTCGCAAAGGATAATAAAAATATCTATTATTTTGGGAAGCAGATTAGAAATATCAGCTCAGAAGGATTTAAATTTGTTGGTCCAGATATTTTTAAAAATAAAAATGGTGTATATTTTTGGAAAGATGAAACTGGGACAGGAGACTATGAGATAGTACCTTTAAATTTTGACGGTGCTTCATTTGATATAGCGAATAAGGATACGAGTAATTATTTTAAAGATAAAAATGGAATTTATTATCTTGATTACGGTAAATTGTTAAATTCAGAATCAAAGGATGTACAAAATGCCTTTATTAAACTCGAAGGAGCTGATATTCCAACATTTAAAGCATTTGGATATGGGTATTCCAAAGATAAGAATAAAGTTTATTGTGAATATAAGGAATTTAAAGGGGTGGATGTCCCAAGTTTTACTGTTGTACTGGAAGATGAGGGAGTTGTAGTTAAGGATAAAAATAGGATTTATAAAAATGAATGTGAGTGACAAGTAAAAATTATTTTGAGTTATATTTTGGTAAGATTGCTTTAAAACATAATTTAGAAATCATAATTATCCTGCTAAAATTCTTTTTAATTATCTGATTTAATTTTGAAAAGTTTTAAATATTTTTAAATGTTTTTTGATAAATTGTTTATAAAAGGAGTTGGAGGAAATTTTATGAAAAGCAAACTTTCTAAAATTGTAATTCTTGTCTTTCTTGTGGCAAATCTGGGAATAGCTGAATATATAAAAAAAGATAACGCTGTTTACTATAAGGATGAAACAGAGCAAGCTGATGAGAGAAAAGTAGAAAATGCGGATTTTAAGACATTTGTAAAATTAAATGATATTTATGGGAAAGATGGGAAAAGTGTTTTTTATCTTGATAAGAAGTTAATAGATGCTGATATTAAGACTTTTCAGGTAATTGGGGAAGTCAATGGAAAAGATAAAAAATATATTTATAATTATGATGAAAAAATGGAGATAAATCCGAAAGATTTCAAACTTTATAAAAATAAGGACAAACTTTTGTATTTTAGAAATAATGGCAAATTGTATATTGGAGGAAGTTTTCTTGAAGTTGAGTATGTTCAGGATTTGAATAGTTTTGAGGTAATTGATCAAGGTTATTCAAAGGACAAGTATAATATTTATTATGCTGGAACGCCGATATATGATGTTGATAAAAGTACATTTCAGGTAATAATGCCTGATTATTACGCAAAAGATAAGAATAATGTGTACAGTGGTTCTGATAAAATAAAGGATGCGAATCCTGATACAATAAAAATATTAAATCAGGTTTATTTGAAGGATGATAAAAATGTATTTCTGAATTTTGGACAGAAGATAAAAAATGCCGATGCGGCTACTTTTGAAGTAATAGAAGAAAATGGAGCTTATGGAAAAGATAAAAATAATGTCTATTATCTTGGTGAAAAAATAAAAGGAGCTGATGCAAAATCTTTTGAAGTCATTTTAGAGCCTAGCGATCTTGTTCAAATGTATTCAAAAGATAAAAATAACGTCTTTATTGGAGGCCGAAAAATAAAAGAGGCTGATTTGAAAACTTTTGAAAGGCTTTCTGGAACAACTGATTATTCAAAGGATAGAAATAATCTTTACTATCGGGAATTGAAAATTGATAAAATTGATAAGAAAAATCTTAAAATTTTGTATTCTGGTGGAATTGACGTGGTAAAAAATGGGAATAGAATTTTTGCAGAAGGGGAAAAACTGAATATAAAAAGTCCAGAAACTTTTGAAATAATTTTGAGCAAGTATTATAATGTTCCAAATTTAATTTACGGAAAAGATGATAAAAATGTGTATGTAATTTCAAAATCAACAAAATTTGATGAAACTTATTCAAGCAAAATAATAAAAAATGCAGATGTAAATTCTTTTGAAGTAATGAAAAATAATATGTATACAAAAGATAAAAATAATATTTATTTTACACGAAACGATGTTGTAAAGTTGGAAGGTGCTGATAAAGATAGTTTTGTTATTCAAGAAAATGAGAACGACTTCTCTTACGATAAAAATAGTGTATATTTTATGGGGAAAAAAATAAATGGAATAAGTTCTAGTGAGTTTAGAATTATAGATTTGAATAACAGAAATGAATCTTTCTATTTCCTGACTGACAATAAAAATTTATATAAATTGATTACTATTTTTGATGAAGATAGTGGTAAAATTGCAAAAACTAAGTTAGTTACCATAGAAAATCCAAAAGTGGATACTAAAAGTTTTGAAGTGATAAATAAAAACTTTGATATTTATTATAGAGATAAAAATACTGTTTATTATTATGATGCAGATTTTGGCAAAGAATTGAAAAAACTGGAAGCAGCTGACAGTAATAGTTTTGTAAGTTTGGAAGCAAACTTTGGAAAAGATGATAAGAATGTTTATTATAATGGAAATAAATTGGAAGGCGTAAATTCTGATGGATTTGAAATTTTAGATGAAAATGCTATAATTTTTAAAAATAAAAATAATGTTTATTTTTTGAAAGCTAAAAATGAAGAAAAAAAATATAAACTTATACCTTTTAAATTTGACAGCAGTTCCTTTAAGCCTGTTCATAAACGCAGTGGATATTTTAAAGATAAAAACGGGATTTATTATTTTGATTATTCAAATTTGGAAAAATTGGACACTGAGAAAACTGAGGATATCCAAAATAAACTATTTTTTAAAATAGAAGGCGTAGATGTTCCGACATTCAGGGAACTTCAATTTGGATATTCAAAAGATAGGAATAGAGTGTATTGTAAAAATAAGGAAGTTAAAGGTGCAGATGCAGAAAGTTTTATTATATTTTATGCAGATGAGGGAGTTGTAGTTAAGGATAAAAATAAGATTTATGAAAATGATTGTGAGTGACAAGTAAAAATTATTTTGATTTATATTTTAGTAAGACTGCTTTGAAAAAGAATTTAGAAATCATAATTATTCTACTAAAATTCTTTTTAATTATCTAGTTCAATTTTGAAGAGTTTTAAATATTTTTAAGCATTTTTTGAATAAATTATTTAGAAAAGGATTTGAAGGAATTTTTATGAAAACTAAATTTTTTAAAGTTATATTAGGGGTGTTTATTTTAGCAAATTTTGGAATGGCGGAATATGTGAAAAAGGATAATGAAATTTATTATAAATATGGTAAAGAAGATGATTCAGGATTTAAAGTTGAAAATGTGGATTTGAATACCTTTAAAATATTGAATGATAAATATGCGAAAGATGATAAAAGCGTTTATTTTTGGGGAAATAAATCTTTTGAAGATGTAGATAGTAAAACTTTTGAAGTGCTACCAAATAATTATTCAAAAGATAAAAATAATGTTTACAGTCCAATTAACGAATGGATTCAGAAAATAAATGGGGCAAATCCAAAAACAATAAAAGTTTTGAGTCAATATTATTCAAAAGATGATAAAAATGTATTTTATAATTCAGATAAAATTTTAAATGCAGACATAAATTCGTTTGTGGTTCTGGAGGGAGACCATAGTCATGCAAAAGACAAAAATTCAGTCTATTATTCAGGAGAAAAAATTGAAGGTGCGAATCCAAAAACATTTAAGGTGATTTCAGACGGATCATATTCCAAAGATGATAAAAATGTGTATGCTGGATTAGACATTGTAAAAGGTGCAGATCCCCAAACTTTTAAGGAAGTTTCTGGAACAAATTATGCCAGAGATAAGAATAACCTGTATTATTACTTTGGAGATGTTAAAAATCTTGGGAAAATAAATGAAAAAGATTTTAAAGTTTTGGATAATGATTTGATTAAAAATGGAAATGAAATATTTTATTCTGGAGAAAAATTAGGTATAAAAAATCCTGAAGAATTTGAAATAATAAAAAATAATTCAAGTAATTCAAGTACGATTATTTATGGAAAAGATAATGAAAACATATATGCCATAACACCATACAAAGAAACTGGGTATCTTATAATAAAAAATGCTGATAAAGATACTTTTGAAGTAATGAAAGATAGCAATTATTCTAAAGATAAAAATAATATTTATTATACAAGAATGGATGTTATCCAATTACAAGATGTAGATAAAAATAGTTTTACTATTGTAGAAGATGAAGATTTTTCATATGATAAAAAAAATGTTTATTATAGAGGAAGAAAACTAAATGATATAAGCCCAAATGGCTTTAAAGTTGTAAGGCTTGTTAATAGACGAAATATACCACTTAATTTTTTGAGTGATAGTAAAAATATATATAAACTTGTTACAGTATATGATGAAAAAACTGATAAACTGAAAAGTGTAAAAGTAGTTGCAGTAAAAAATCCTAAAGTAGATTCTAAAACTTTTGAAATATTTGATTACTGGGAAAATTATTTCCGTGATAAAAATAATGTATATTATGAAAATGAATTGTATAAAATGGGCTTAAAAAAAATAGCAGGTGCAGACAGAAAAAGTTTTAAGGTTTTGAATGATGAATTTTCAAAAGACAAAAACAATGTTTATTATTATGGAAATAAAATAAACGGTGTAAGTCCAGATGGATTGGAGTTTGTTGGAAACAAATTTGTATTTAAAAATCATGAAGATTTTGTTTCTTTCATAAAAGATAAAAATAATGTTTATTATTTGAAAGGGAAAATTGGAAATGAAAAATATGAAATAATGCCTTTAAACTTTGACAGTAAGACCTTTAAATATTCTAATAACGGTTTTTATGAATTAATTAATTCAAATTATACTGGTTATTTTCAAGATAAAAATGGAGTTTATTATTTTAATGGATTAGCTAAATTAACTTCAAATAATATTTTATCTAAAGTTGAAAATGCTGATATTCCATCATTTTTACAATATATGGCAGGTTATGCAAAAGATAAAAATAAAGTATATTGTGGAACTAAGGAAGTTAAAGGTGCAGATGTTGAAAGCTTTGCAGCATTTACTATAGATGGTGAAGATGTAATAAAAGATGAAAATAAAATTTATAAATACACAGACAGTTGTGAACAATAATTAAACATAAATATTTTAAATTATACAGAAATCCCTCTAAAATTGAGCTTTATGAATTGAATAGATTGGGATTTTTGTACTTTTAAATAAGTAGAAAGTGGAAAATATAAAATGAGAGATGTAATAGCAAGTCCAGATAACAAATTTTATAAATTGTTGAAAAAACTGGATAAAAAGAAGTATCGTGATGAAAACAGTATTTTTAAGGCTGAAGGCGAAAAGTTTCTAAATGAGAATATCAATTTTAATAAAATTATTGTAAAGGAATCGAAATTTGAATATTTTGATGAAAAATATAAAATTTCTAGACATGATAACTTGACAATTTTGAAGGATAATCTGTTTGATGAAGTTTCAACTCAGGAAAATAGTCAGGGAATAATATTCCTGTATTCTAAAAACTTAAATACAATTGAGGATATACAGGGTGATGTTGTAATTCTGGATGATATTCAGGATCCGGGAAATGCCGGAACTATCATTAGAACAATGATTGCTGCAAACTTTCAGAATTTAATTCTAACAAAGGGTTCAGTAGATGTTTATAATCCAAAGACGGTACGTGCTACAATGAGTGGGATTTTCAAGTTAAACATAATTTATGAAACACCTGAAAAAATTGTGGAATTTTTGAATAATAAAAATTATTTAAAAATAGCGACTGCTTTACACGAAGATTCGATTTCCTATGAAAAAATAGAATTATGCGAAAATAATGCGTTTATTTTTGGACACGAAGGTGGCGGAGTGTCTGAATATCTGATAGAAAATTCTGATATAAAGGCGATTATTCCGATTTATGGGAATATAGAATCATTGAATGTGAGTGTAGCGACAGGGATTTTTCTTTATAAGATGAGGGAGAAATTGCAATGCTTATAAAAATTGTGGAGATAATAATACGAGTGAAATTTTGTGATTATGCAAAATAATATAAATATTAATAAAGTTCGAAAAACTACATAAGGGGTGGCAAATAATGGAGAATAATATACAAATATTTGAAGGTAAAAAAATTAGGTCTGTTTGGGATAATGAAAAGGAAGAATGGTATTTTTCTGTTGTCGATGTTGTAGGAGCATTAACGGATAGTGTAAATGCTAGAGATTATTGGTATAAAATGAAAAAAAGAATGACAGATGAGGAAAAAAGTGAATTGTCGACAATTTGTCGACAGTTGAAGTTAAAAGCACCTGATGGAAAAATGAGATTAACAGATGTTGCTGATATACAAGGAATTTTCCGAATTATTCAGTCAATTCCGTCTCCTAAGGCAGAACCATTTAAAATGTGGTTGGCACAAGTGGGAAAAGACAGAATAGATGAAATTACAGATCCAGAATTAACTATTGACAGGGCATTGGAAACATATTTGAAAAAAGGATATTCAAAAGAATGGATAAATCAGAGGTTACAGGCGATTCAAGTTAGAAAGGAATTGACAGATGCTTGGCAAGAGCATGGAGTAAAAAAGGGAATAGAATATGCAATTCTTACAGATGAAATTTCAAAGGCGTGGTCTGGAATGGCAACCAAAGAATATAAAGATTTAAAAGGATTAAAAAAAGAAAACTTAAGGGATAATATGTCAACTTTGGAACTTGTACTTAATATGCTTGCAGAAGCTACAACCACAGAATTAACTAATATTCATAATCCAAATGGCTTGGAAGAAAATAAAAAAGTTGCAAAACGAGGTGGAACAATAGCAGGAAATACTAGAAAAGAGATTGAAGCAGATACTGGAAGATCTGTTATTACAACTAAAAATGCAGTAGATTTTTCTAAATTAATTGAAGATGTAGTAAAAGATATTCCTGATATAGTTAAAAATTGTAAAGATGAAGTAAAAAGCAAGGAGTGAATTAAATATGGCTTCAAGTAAAGAATATTTAAATTTTGTATTGGAACAGCTGTCGGAAGTGGAAAATATTAGATATAGAACGATGATGGGGGAATATATTCTTTATTATAGGGAAAAAGTTATTGGTGGGATTTATGATGACAGGTTTCTTGTGAAGGCTGTAAAATCGGCGAAAGAACTTATGCCGAATGCTTTGCATGAAGTTCCTTATGAAGGAGCAAAGAAAATGTTGCTTGTTGATGATGTTGAAAATGAAGAGTTTTTGAAGAATTTATTTGAAGCAATGTATGATGAACTTCCTGTTTTGAAGAAAAAAAAGAAACAATAGAAATAAAGAAAGGTAAAATAGAAATGTCGAAAAAAGAAATTTTTAAAATTGGATCACATGTGGGAATGAGTGGGAAAGATATGCTTTTGGGATCGGTTAAGGAAGCGGTTTCTTATGGATCGAATACTTTTATGATATATACTGGAGCACCACAGAATACACGGAGAAAGCCGATTGATGAGCTGAATATTGAGACTGGGCTTAAACTTATGAAGGAGAATAATATTGATATTGATGATATTGTTGTGCATGCTCCTTATATAATTAATCTTGGGAATGCTGTAAAGCCTGAAACTTTTGAGATTGCAGTGCAGTTTTTGAGAACGGAGATTGAAAGGACAGATGCTATTGGAGCAAAAAGAATTGTTCTTCATCCAGGCGCTCACGTTGGGGAAGGTGAAGAAGTTGGGATTAATAAGATTATTGAAGGATTGAATGAAGTTTTGACGAAAGATCAGAAAACGACTGTGGCACTTGAGACGATGGCTGGAAAAGGTACAGAATGCGGGAGAAGTTTTGAAGAAATTGCAAAAATTATTGATGGTGTAAAATTGAAGGAAAAACTGACAGTTTGTTTTGATACTTGCCACGTTCACGATGCTGGATATGATATTGTAAACGATTTTGAGGGAGTTATTGAACAGTTTGACAAAATTGTTGGAATTGACAGAATATCAGTAATTCACTTGAATGATAGTAAGAATGTGTGCGGTGCACATAAAGATAGGCATGAAAATATAGGATTTGGAAAAATCGGATTTGAAGTGTTAAATAAAATTGCACATTTTGAAAAATTTTCTCATTTGCCAAAAATTTTGGAAACACCTTATGTGGCTTTGAGCGATGATAAAAAGGCTAAAAAAGTTCCGCCATATAAATTTGAGATTGAGATGTTGCGAGCTGGCAAGTTTGACAAAGACGTTATGGAGAAAATAAAAAATCAGTAAAATTTATTATTATTTGAAGTATGAAAGGAATCGGTGCATGATAAAAAAAGGATTATTTTTATTATTTTTGTTGTTTTTGGTTTCGTGTGGTAATAAAGAAGAAAAAATATATGAAAAAGAATTAATGAATATTGAAGTTAGCGGGTACGATAATTCTAAACAATTTAGCGAGAGTAATGTAAAAGAGATAAAAAAGATGCTTCGGAAAAAATTTGACAATTTAGAATTAATAGCCGTAACAAAAGATGGACGATTTTTTATAAGAAAAAACGTAACCGATGGTAATAATAAAGAATTAACAGGAAAAGAAGTTACAATTGATAGAGTAGATATTATTGATACCATTGGAGAATGGTGTGAGGAAAAGGGTATAGAGTTTAAATTTATAATTAATCAATTTTATGATAAAAAACAGAATAAAGAAATTAGTCGTTCTATTTATTATTCTCATATTTTACAAATCAAATACGAAGATGAAGATTATAAAAAAGCACTTAAAGAAGGGTTTTCTCAGTATTCAAAAGCTACAAGATTTTAGAATAGAAAATAATTTTTTAAATAAATAAAAAAATAGTAAAGTTTATATAAGATATGATAAATATACAGAAAGAAGTGATAAAAATGCTAAAAGATAAAGAATTAACAAAAAAGGAAATGTTTGAAATATTTAACAGAAGATATGCGTGCAAAAAATACGATAAGGCAAAAGTTGTTTCAAACGAAGATTTTAAGGCAATTATTGAGGCAGGGAGACTTTCTCCTAGTTCTTTTGGGCTTGAGCCTTGGAAATTTATTCTTGTGAAAAATGAGGAAATGCTGAATGATATGAGAGAGTTTGCTTGGGGAGCAATTAACAGCTTGAATGGGGCGAGCCATATTGTTATGGTATTGGCTAGAAAAGGTGTTACTGGTGATAGCAAGTATTTTGAAAAAATTGGGAAGGAAATAAAAAATATTTCTGATGAAAATTTGAAGATTAGAAAAGAATTTTTTACAAAATTTCAAGAAAATCATTTTAAGTTGCTGGAAAATGAAAGAGCATTATTTGACTGGGCTTCAAAACAGACTTACATTGCAATGGTAAATATGATGAATATGGCTGCAGCTCTTGGGGTTGACAGCTGTGCAATTGAAGGATTTAATAAAGAAATGGCTGAAAAATACTTCTCTGAAAAAGGTATCTTTGATTTGAAGGAATATGGAATTTCATATTTTGTAAGTTTTGGATATAGAGATGAAGATATTACTCCAAAAACTAGAAGAGAACTTTCGGAAGTTTATGAGGTTGTTGAGTAGTTTTTGAATACTTGAATTTTGAATATACTCAAATTAATTTATTGCAGAAAGAGGATTTTTATGAAAAAAATTTTTGTAATGATGTTGCTGGTAATGGCATTTTCGTGTGGTAATAAAAATAATCAAAATGAAAATGAAAATAGGCCAAATAATACAGCTGAACAAACAAGTCAAAAGCAAGAAAGTTCAGAACAGTTATCGGAAGAAACAAAGAAAAAAAGAATAGAAACAGAAGCAGCTTATGAGAAAGATTTAATGAAAGTTAAGGTAGATGGAGGTTCTGATTATAAACAATTAAGTGATCAAAATGTGACTGAAATAAAACAGATTATCCAAAAAAAATTTAAAAATTCAATAATAACTGCTGTAACAGCTGATGGACGATTTTTTGTAATGCAAGCAGTTAATGATCCTGCAAATAAAGAAGAAACTGCTAAGGAAATTATTATTGATAGAGTTGATATTATTGAAACTATTGGGAAGTGGTGCAAAGATAAGGGAACAAAATATAAATTTGTAATTGTTCAGTTTTTTGATTTAGATAAGAAAGAACGGATTAGCGAGTCCATATATTATTCATATATTTTAGAAAATCTTTATGAAAAGGAAGAATACAAGCAGGCAATAAGTGATGCTTTTGATAAATATAAAAGAGCTATAAGATATTAAAGTAGAAAATGTTTTTCCAAAAAAGTGTATTTGAATTCAAGAAATACGGAGTTTTAGTGATGGTAAGTTTTGGGTATAGAGATAAAGAGTGCCTAAAAAAGTAAAAAAAATACTTTAAGAACTTTTGGAAATAATTGAGTAAAGGGTTTTTAATTCTTGTTCTTGTTGCAAGATAAAAAAGTAAAAAGTTGATAAATATAAATAAAGATAAAAACACAGTTCTGGTTGGTAGTCCAGACGCAGTAATGTAAGTAACCTGCCTCCTTAGGTTGTCCATTCTTTATTATAAATTTTTTTAAGGAGGCTGAAATTATGAGAAAGATTTCAGGAAAATTGACAGTTTTTTTTGAAAATCCTTTTTGGGTAGGAATTTTTGAAAATTTTGAAAATGATAATTTATCAGTTTGTAAAGTAACTTTTGGTTCGGAACCTAAAGAATATGAAATTTATGATTTTATATTAAAAAAGTTTTATAATCTTCGATTTAGTAATGAAATGAAGTCAAATTTTAATGAGAAAGCCAAAAATCCAAAACGTAGACAAAGGGAAATAAAAAAAGAGCTTCAAAGTAAAAAATTTTTGAAAAAATCGGAAGAAATTTTAAAATTACAACACGAAGAGAATAAAAGGGAACGGAAAGTTAAAACAAAACAAGAAAAAGAACTTGAAAAACAGAAAAAATTTTTATTGAAACAGGAGAAAAAGAAAAAGAAACATAGAGGAAGATAAGAAGGGGGGCTGTCTTATAAGATAAATAAAATTACTAAATCATAAATTTTATATATTTTACTATATTTATAAAATCAATAAAAATAATATCTGTTGATTTTTGAAAATATATAACATTTATGTTAGTAAAATTATTTCTGACTTATGAGACACCCTCTTATAATTGAATACTGCTGTTATCTATATTTTCCTGCGAAAAAAATAAATAAAATAAGGATAATGGCGACTTGATAGTTAGAGATTCGAAAAATATGGAATAACTGCAGATGAAGTAAAGAAAAAATTGGAAGAAGTTGGTAAATATTTAAAAGAAGATGTAGTACCAGACAAAGAATATAAAAATCAATAATTTTTTATAGCAAGTTGCAGTAAGTTAAATTTTATTATATAATATAAGCAAATAAAAAAGAATAGAATAGGAGAATGAAAGTAAAAATGTCAGAAAAAAAAGTAAGAGTTAGAATAGCACCGTCTCCAACTGGAGATCCACACGTAGGAACTGCCTACATTGGACTATTTAATTATGCGTTTGTAAAACATAATGGTGGAGATTTTATTTTAAGAATAGAAGATACGGATAGAACCAGATTTTCAGGAGATTCAGAACAGCAGATTTTTGATGCGATGAAATGGCTTGGGCTAAATTATGATGAAGGTCCAGATGTTGGGGGAAAAGCTGGGCCTTATAGACAATCGGAAAGATTTTCGATTTATAAGAATTATGCTGAACAATTGGTGGAAAAAGGGGAAGCATATTATTGTTTCTGTACTGCTGAAAGATTGCAAAAATTAAGAGAAAGACAAGCAGCTATGAAACAAGCACCAGGATACGACGGGCATTGCAGAAACTTGTCAAAAGAAGAAGTGGAAGCAAAATTAGCGGCTGGAGAGCCTTATGTTATTAGACTTAAAATGCCTTATGAAGGAGAAACTATTGTAAATGATGGATTAAGAGGAGAAATTAGATTTGAGAATAGTAAAATTGATGATCAAGTGTTGTTAAAATCTGATGGATTCCCAACTTATCATTTGGCAAATATTGTTGATGATCATTTGATGGGGATAACTCACGTTATAAGAGCAGAAGAGTGGATTTCTTCTACGCCTAAGCATATTCAGTTATACAAAGCATTTGGATGGGATGAGCCTAAATGGTATCATATGCCACTTTTAAGAAATGCGGATAAGACTAAAATTTCTAAGAGAAAAAATCCAGTTTCGTTGAACTATTACAGAGAAGAAGGTTATTTGAAAGAAGGGCTTCTAAACTTCCTTGCACTTATGGGATGGAGCTTTGGAGAAAACAAGGAAATTTTTACTATTGATGAAATGATACAAAATTTCTCATTTGATAAAATTTCTCTTGGAGGGCCTGTGTTTGACTTGGTTAAATTAGGATGGGTAAACAATCATCACATGAGATTAAAGGATTTGGATGAATTGACAAAATTGGCTATTCCATATTTTGTGCAAGCTGGTTATTATGAAAATGAAAACTTGCCAGATGAAGAATTTTCAAAATTAAAAAGAATTGTGGAAATTACAAGGGAAGGTTCACAGACATTAAAAGAGCTGCCAGTAAATGCAGCAATTTATTTTGAAGATGAATTTGAATTGCCAATAATTGAAGAAGGAATGAATAAAAAAGAAAGAAAATCAATTGAAAGATTAACTTCTTCACTTGAAACAGAAACTGGTAAAAAATCCATTCAAATGTTTATTGAAAAAATCAATAAATTAAATGAAGAAATTTCAGAAGACGAAGCAAAACAAATCCTTCACGAACTGCAAGATGAAATAGGAGAAGGCCCAGCAGCAGTATTGATGCCACTTAGGGCAGTTATTACAGGAAAAGCCAGAGGAGCGGATTTGTACACGGTAATCGCAGTTATTGGGAAAGAAAGAACGTTGGCTAGAATAAATAATATTTTAGGAAATTTAAAATAGTATTTTATATTTTGGGAGGTTAGTTATGGCAACAAAAAGTTTTAAAAAAGATTTAATATTTACAAATGAAGCCGCAAATAATTTTTTTAAAATAATGGATAAGAAAACAACAAAAAAAAATCTGACTTCAAATGTTAAAGAAATACAAAGTAGTAAAAGAATAAAAGAAATTTTAAAATAATTAGTTAAAAGGTGAGGAAATTGAGTATAGAAAGAGTGGGGTTACAAAAATTATTAGAATCAGAGAATCAAATAGAAAAAATTGAAAAATTTTTAAAAACTTTCAAAAGTAATTTTGCAACAACAAATGAAGTTGAATATTTTTTACATAATAATGCTATTGAATTTGAAAAAAAGACACTTTCAACTACACATTTATTAATAAATGAAAATAATGAATTAGTAGGATATTTTTCTATTGCAAATAAAAAATTAAATATTCCTAAGGAAGTTGTAAAGACTTTTTCAAAAACAAAATTAAAAAAAATAGGACAAAGTTCAAATATAAAAAAAGATGGAAGTTATGAAATTAACAGTTATTTGATTGGGCAATTGGGAATAAATTTTTCACAAGAAATAAAAGGCGAAAAAATTACAGGAAAAGATTTGTTAAACGAAATCTGGATATTGTTATTGGAAGCAAAAAAATTAGTCAATGTGAAATATATTTGGTTAGAATGTGAAAATAATAGTAAGTTGATAAATTTTTATAAAGAATTTGGCTTTGACTTAATTGATGGATTTGAAAATGATTTAAAAGTTATGTTTATGAAAATATAATAAATTTTTACTAAAAGAGGAATTGTTAGTATACAGTTCCTTTTTTGTATTAATTTTTTTAACTATTTTTTAAAATTTTGTGGAAATTTTATTTCTTATGTGGTATAATTATATTAATTAAGAAATAAAAGATAAGGGGTGATAGTTATGGCTACAAGCAGTTTTTTCAAAAATTTAGAATTGAATAAGGAAGCGGCTGAAGAGCTGATTAAAATGATGGAAGAAGGATTTACTGTAAATAAAAATGAGGATTTGAAATGCGAGGAAGCTGATATAGAAGAAATAGGTAAAAAATTTAAATTGAGAAAAAAAGGGGAAATAGCAATTGAAGAGAATGAGGTTACAGGAGTTATTGAATAAATATGACGAACTAGATGTTATAAAAGAATTAAAAAAATTTAAAAGTATCTCAGTTTATCCTAAAAATGATATAGAAATATTTTTACAAGAAAAATCTATTAGATTCGAAAAATCATGTGTTTCTACAACCCATTTAATATTTGATGATAATATTGAAGAAATGTTAGGATATTTTACAATTGCAAATAGAAGTTTAATTCTTTCAAAAGAAGAATTGAATGTGCTTTCAAAAACACAGCAAAAGAAACTGAGTAATAGCGGAAGTGTATTAAGAAATGGCGATTTGATGACAAGTAGTTTTTTGTTGGGACAACTGGGGAAAAATTATTCAGATGATATTTTGAAAAAAATTACAGGAAAAGGTTTACTAACTTCGGCATATAATTTGTTATTGAAGATAAAGGAATTGATAAATACTAAATATGTCTGGTTGGAATGTCAGAATGAATCTAGATTGATTAATTTTTATAGAGATTTTGGATTTAAACTTTTGGAGCATATTATTTCTGATGAAGGATTGAAAGTAATGATAATGGAACTTAAATGAAGTATATTGAATTTACTATTGAGATTAAATGGATAAAATTATAAGAATTTAAAAAAGTGATGTATAGAGTTTTAAACTTTTAAATATCACTTTTTTTATTTTATTTATATTCAAATTTATAATAAATGTTTTTTCTTTAATAAAATAAACTTTTTAGTTTTAATAAACTGGCGGAGCTTTTATAATTTAATTAAAATAATCCATAATTATTTAAGTTGAATTGTAAGAAATTTTTTAGTATAATTAGGTTACCAAAAGTTTCATTTACGAAAGGGGGAAAATTATGTTAAAAAGAGCGAAAAAATTATATGAGAAATATAAAAAAACAAATATTACAGCAGAAGATTTGAAAAAGGCTGGAAAGTTGAAAAATAATTTAGGAGCAGTTGCATCAAAGTTTGGACTTCTTGTGAGAATGTTGCAAGCGGACAAAAGAGGGGAATTTAAGATTCCAACGATGGATAAGGTAAAAATTATTGGAGCGATTATTTATGTGATTTCTACGATTGATGCGGTGCCTGATATTTTGCCAATTATTGGGTTTGGTGATGATATAGGTGTTGTGGCGTATGTGATTTCAAAGCTGGGAAGTTTGATTTCTGAATATGAAAAATTTGAGCTTCAGAAGAAAAGGGAAGAGAAGGACAGAAATGTAGATTGGGATAATTTACAAGTTGTGAATGAGGATTAAGAATGGAGAAATATGAAAAAAGAAAATTTTTTGAGGCAATTTCCAAAAGAAATGGAGTATTTGGCTAGTAAATTGTATAATTCTTATGAAGTGGCGAAGGAATATGAGATTGTGAGCTTTACTGAGGAGTTTTATACGCCGAATTTTTGGAAGAAACTGGGGAAAAGGATGGATGGACTTAATGTTATTTGTGATGGAGTTTTTGCAGATAGTGATAGACGGCAAATTGCATTTGTGCCTGATAGTTTTGTAGCTGGAAATAGAGATGTTTATGATAATTTTGGAAAAAATGACAAAAGTTTGGTACAAGATGATGAAAAATTTGAAGATTATGCGGATTGTAATAATGAGTTTAATGAGAATAGTTTTCAATTTCCAAATAAATTGTTAAAAATATCAATAGATTCAAGATTTCGTGAATATCTTCATAAGGATTTTTTAGGAAGTCTTATGGGTCTTAATATAAAAAGGGAACTTATGGGAGATTTGATTTTGGAAAATGAGGGCAGGAAAATATCAGGGTATATTCCAGTATCAGAGAAAATTGCAGATTATATTATTTCGGAATTAAAGCAAATTGGAAAAGCATCTTGTGAAATTGAAATTATTGACACAAAAAATAAAAATATTCTTCCGCAATATAAATATGATAATAAGTTAATTACAGTTCTCTCCAAGCGTCTGGACAGCATTGTTTCAACGATTACAAATTTATCTCGGACAAAGGTAATTGAGCCGATTGAAAAAGGAAAGGTTCTAGTTGATTATGTGGAAGAAAAGGATAAGTCTAGAATGCTTGAAATTGGCAGTTTGATTACGATTAGAGGGTTTGGGAAGTATAAATTGTTTTTGGATAAGGGGGAAACGAAAAAGGGGAAGGAACGCATACTTGTGAAGAAATACATTTAGAATCTTGGAATAATAAAAATAGATTTATTGAACTTGGTTTAAATGTTCTAAATTAAAGAAAGAAGGTAGAAAAATGAAAGATGTTACGCCAAAAAGTAATTTTGAAATATTGATAAGATGTCTTGTAATAGCAATTGGAATTGTAGCAGTGATTGCATTTCTGAAATTAGCACTTTCGGTATTTTTATCAGTTGCAGGTTGGATAATTCCTATTGCGTTGATATTATTTTTGTATGAAAAATTTAAAGAAAAATAGTTTTTTTAAAAAATTTTTATCAAATTGATAATTAAGTAATTTTAGGGCTTGAAAATATGTAACTTTTACATTTGGATTTGAAAAAGTATTATTATAAAAAATAGAAAAGGAATGAAAAGATGGAAAGAAATGAAATAAAACAGGAATATAAATGGAATTTATCGGATATTTATGAAAATTATTCAGCTTGGGAGAAGGATTTTGAGAAAGTTAGTGAACTGAAAAAAGAATTGGCTGGATTTAAAGGACAATTTGGGAACGAAGGGAAGTTGTTGGAGTTTTTTCAGAAGCAGGAGGAGATGGATAAGATTTCTTATAAATTGTATCGGTATCCTCAGCTTGCGAGGGATTTGAACTCATCGGATAAGGAGGCTGTGGAGCATTTGCAGAAGGTGCAGTTTTTGTTTGCGGAGGTTTCTACTGAATTGTCCTGGGTAAATTCAGAACTGGTTGATAATCGTGAGAATATTCAAAAATGGATTGAAAAAAAAGAATTTGATGATTATAGATTTGGACTAAAAAATTTATTTAGGTTGCAAAAGCATATTCTGGAAGAAAAGGAAAGCAAATTGCTGTCGTACTACAGCTCATTCTTTTCAGCACCGAGAAGCATTTATTCGGAAGTTACGGTTACGGATGTGGAATGGCCTCAAGTTACGCTTAGTTCTGGAGAAAAAGTGGATGTAACGCCTGCCAATTATTCTAAAATTTTGTCTACAAATAGAAATCAGGAAGACAGAAAACTGATGTTTAAGACGTTTTATACAATTTATGAAAAGAAAAAAAATACGATTGGGGCAATTTATAACTCAATTTTGCAAAAAGGAATTGCTTCAAAGAAAGCCTACAATTACGATTCATTTTTGTTAAGCCATCTGGAAAGTGACAATATTCCAGAAGAAATTTACTTAAATCTTGTCAATACGGCGAAAAATAATACAAAACCATTGCAAAGATATTTAAAATTGAGAAAGAAAATTTTGGGACTTGAAAAATACTATAATTTTGACGGTTCAATTAACCTAATAGAATTTGACAAGGAATACGAGTATGATGATGCTCAGGAAATAGTGTTAAATTCAGTTGCTCCACTTGGAAAAAATTATGTAGAAAAAATGAAAAAAGCGATTTCAGAAGGCTGGCTGGATGTATTTGAGGCAAAAGGGAAAAGAACGGGAGCCTATTCTGCTGGAGTTTACGGAGTTCATCCATATATGCTTCTAAATTACAACAAGACTTTAGACAGCGTATTTACATTGGCACACGAACTGGGACATACCTTGCACACTCTTTATTCAGATGAAAATCAGCCTTTCTCGATGGCAGACTACACAATTTTCGTAGCAGAAGTGGCTTCCACATTTAACGAAAGATTACTGCTCGACTATATGCTGGAAAATACCAATGATCCAAAAGAAAGAATCGCATTACTAGAGCAGGAAATTGGAAATATTGTTGGAACTTTCTATTTTCAGGCATTGCTGGCAGATTATGAATATCAGGCACACAAGCTGGCAGAAGCTGGAGAGCCAATCACAGCGGAAGTTTTGAGCAAAATTATGGAAGATTTGTTTGACAAATATTACGGCGATATAATCGAAAAAGATGATTTAATCTATATTTTCTGGGCAAGAGTTCCACACTTTTTCAACTCGCCATTTTACGTGTATCAATACGCCACTTGCTTTGCCTCATCAGCAATTTTATATGAAAAAATGATAAATTCAAATGATGAAAGCGAGAAAAAACAAACACTAGACAAATACATCCAATTATTAAGCTCAGGAGGAAATGACTTCCCAATGGAACAGCTTAAAAAGGCAGGAGTTGACTTATCAAGAATTGAAACGATTGAGGCTGTGGCAAAACAGTTTAATTTTCTGTTAGATAAATTGGAAGTGGAAATTAGTAAGTTGTAGAAAAATATTAAAATATAAAGTAACGTGCACCCAAACTCAAAATATTGTATAATAAAAATATAAAAAAACACATAAATAGTTAATACATAAAACGGAATGATAATTTGATATAGAAAAAAACAATATAAAAAGAGATGGTGTATTTATGAAAAAGATTATTATGTTGGTTATATTGGTTATGACAACGTTCAGTTGTAGTTTATTTGACGTAGATGAATGGAGAGAAGCGCGTCAAAGAAGAGCTGAAAGAGGAGTGAAATGTTACAAATATCCTAGTGGAAATGTGTACTGTGAGGATAAAGATGGAAACAATTACTAATTAGAATGTGAAAGTTAAAATCATAATGTAAAGGAAATTATTAATTTATATAGGAAGAGCAGAGGATTCTCGTTTGGGGAGGATGCATCTTGCTCTTTTTCTTTTAGTTAAATAATTCTATTTTTTAATAAATTTTGAATTACATACTATATTAATAAAGAATTAAATTTTTTGTCCTTAATATAGTTTCTATTTTATAATGGGATTTAGTATTAGACTATCTTATTTAATATTAATTTTTACTGTTTTTATTAGTTTTTTTCTTTTTTTCGCAGGATTGCTCATTGCCGCAAATCCTTATCTTGCATTAAAGGTTTATCCTAAAATTAAAATTGTGGCAAGATTGCTACGCAATACCTATGGCTAGACTACGACTTTTATTTATTCAACTCCGAAACTCCTCCTTTCAGTCGTCAAACAGTCGTAGTTGAACAAATAAAAGCTCCGCCGGTTTATTAAAAATTATACTTTAATTATTTTGAAATACTAAATTTTTATTCTTTGTTGGAAAAGTTTGTAATAAATTTTTTATTTAAATGGGGTTTAGTATAAAATCAATTCGGTTTTAAATATTAATAATACCAGTTTATTGTATTGACAATGTAATTAAAAATTGATACAATGAAGAAAAAAGGAGGTATTTGTTATGGCAAATGCAAATTTAAGTATTAGAGTTGATAAAGAAACAAAAGAAAAAGCGAACGAATTATTTAACAAATTTGGCTTGACAATGACAACAGCAGTAAATATGTTCTTAAAAACTGCAATTAGAGAAAATAGAATCCCTTTTGAATTGAAATTGGAAGAAGAACCAAATGAAGTGACAATGAAAGCAATTGAAGAAGGAAGACGGATAGCAAAAGATGATAGTGTAAAGGGATATGACAGCATAGAGGAGTTGAGAGAGGCACTTGGTGTATAAAGTTAAATTTACAGGACAATTTAAAAAAGATTTGAAATTGGCAAAAAAACAAAGAAAAAACCTTGATACATTATTTAACGTGATAAAAATTTTAGAAAAAGGTGAAAAACTTGATGATAAATATAGAGACCATAGTTTATCTGGAAAATATAAAGGAACAAGAGAATGCCATATTGAGCCTGATTGGTTGTTAGTTTATGAAATAATAGATAATGTGCTGGTACTTGTATTGTATAGATTAGGTTCACACTCAGAACTGTTTTAGTATGGTTCTGAAATTTGAAAAACATTAAATAAGCAAAATTTCGTTAAAAAAAAATAACTGTCTGAGCGTAGTTTCTACGAAGCGAGTTTTATTTTTTCTTTATAAGAAAGTTTTGCGTAAAGCGGGGTTGTAAGGGCATGGCGTTTGATGCCCTTACGTTAAAAAATATATAAATAAAATAAGAAAAAACATTTATTAATAATAATATTTATAAATAAAATTATAAAAGTCTTTAAGATGAATAATTAAGAATTTTAGCAAAACTATCAAATTAATTTATAGAATTTTATTTCTATTTTAAAAATCGAGTTTTGCATTATAAAAAAATATGGTATAATTATTATGAAAAAGATTGAAAGAGAAGGTGGTTTTGATGAAAAAAATTTTTAATAAAAAGATTGGTGTTTTGATTTTTTCTTTGGTATGTGCGGGATTGGCAAATGCTGTACCTGTGAGAAGTGAGAATGAAGCAGTGAGACTTGTGCAAAATTCAATAGTTAAGCATAAATTTGGTGGTAGTGAAGGGATAGAATGCATGAGATTTTATGTTGATGAAACTGATGAGGAATTTGAAATTGATGTGCGAAGCAATAATGCGAAATGTGGTAGAGATCCGAATATTGAGCCACGTTTGTTCAGTTATACTGTAAATAAGAGAACTGGTAAACTTGCAACAGATAACTTTGATTATGCTAACAGTTTAGGGTTGGAATGGGACGGAAGCTATAATCCGATAGATTAATTGTAATTGTATTTAAAAAAAGAGTTGTCTAAATTGTTAAACTAGGCAACTCTAATTTTTTTTGCTAATTTTATATTTCAATTCTTTTAGTGATATTGAGTTTACTTTTAGCAAATCTTTATAAACGTTATTCAGGTGCTTAATCGCAGTTTTGTCAGTTGTTTTTATGCAAGTTTCGTGATTTAGCATAAATCCTGTGTCGGTAAAGTTTAAGGAACCTAAAAATGCAATTTTATTGTCAATTATGTAGATTTTGCTGTGAAGATCGTAGTTCTTGCTTAAAATATGAATATTAAAATTATCACGCAATGAATAGTAAAATTCATTGTTTTTTATTACTGTTTTTAAAAAAAATGTAAAAAGTCCTAGAAAAATTGTTAAAGCTAAAAGATTAGCTTTTGCAATTGGAAATACAGACTTTATAAAGGAAACATCAAAGAGAAACAGTGTAAAAATTTCCAGTATTAAAATTGACAAAATTAAATAGAGTATTATCAGTATAAGTTTTCCCAAGAGGATAATAAATTTTCCAAAACCTGGCATTGAATGATATTTAAATAAGTTTTTTCGTAAAAAAGGATAAATTTTTTCATTATCTTTTGAAATAATATTTACCTGCACATCTTTATTTAATGAACTAAAAATATCTTCAGTTATCATATTTCCACTTAAAAAGGGAGAA
This sequence comes from Leptotrichia trevisanii DSM 22070, assembly GCF_000482505.1. Lineage (NCBI taxonomy): Bacteria > Fusobacteriati > Fusobacteriota > Fusobacteriia > Fusobacteriales > Leptotrichiaceae > Leptotrichia > Leptotrichia trevisanii. The sequence continues at coordinate 12,827 of NZ_KI519444.1, read as the reverse complement.
ATTACTGTGATTGATTTTTTGGCTTTTTGGATTGCGTTTCGTACACTAATGCCAGCCTTTTTTCCAACATAGATATCACAGGAAATCCCTTCTAAGAAAGGGTGCTCATGTTTTGGAATATTTCTTGTTCTTGTAGTTTTTTTTGTTGTGTAGTTAGTTCGTCTTGTTGTTGTTTTTTTCATCATTTTCTTTTATATCAGAACTTTTTAAAAAGTCAGAAATCTCCTTCATTGTTCGGTTATCTTTCAAAATACTCGTGTGAGTAGTGTTATTAATAATTTTAAAATTATCAGATTCCATTTTCGCAGTTTCCAAAGGCACCATTCCATCGTCCTTTCCACGAATAATCATTGAATATAGTGGATTATTTGTCTTATTTCCAATCAGAATCATATAATTGTAATTAGGTTCGCCAAGCTGATTTACAAAACTATCCTTTTTTGTGCTAAATTGTGGAACGACTTTTCCAAGCATAACTGGGAGTTTGTCTACAAATGGAACATCTGCCAGATGGCTTCCGTGCGATGGTGGTGAAATAAATACAACTTTTCCTAAATTTTCAAGAGGATTTTCCTTTAAATAATATCGTAAAATCCCAGTTCCCATCGAGTGTGCTACAAAACTAATCTTTACATTTTTTTGTGCATTTTCATCATTTGTTTTCTCTTTTCGTTTTCCATTTTCATCAATTTCATAATACTGATTTTCTATTTTTCTATGCAAATTGTCAGCATAAATCTGTCCATTAACGTCCTCAATATTTGGCTTTATATAACGTTCAACAATCTCTTCAGCAGTTTCCTTAGTGGTAGGATACTGAATATTGATAATCCTGTAATCATTTTTAAATTTTTGTGCGATACTTTCCATATCTGAACTTTTCCCATAAATCCCATGAAGAAGTACCATAAAATCCTGATTTTTCCGAGATTTATCATCTTTTTCATAATATGTCTTGATTTTGTACTCATGGTAAAGAATTCCAGCAACAACATTTTGAGCTGCAATTGCTCCAGCTACTGTAATTATTGAGACAATTAATATATTTTTTGCTATTTTATTCATATTATTTCCTTTATCATATTTTTTTATTTAAGCTGTAAAATTCAAAAATTCCCATTTCCCCAAGTTTTGCTACATATTCATCAATTTCTTCGATATATTCTGAAATTTTTTGTCCCTGTCCGCCAGTTGCGATAACGTAAGCGTTTGGAAAGGAATTTTGGTATTGTAAAATTAATTCTTTTATTGCGCCAACATTTCCGTAAAAGATACCGGCATTGATTTGCGAAATTGTATTTATCCCTAAAACTGTTTCAGGTTCGGTAAATTCGATTTTTGGTAAAGCAGCGGTATTGCTAAACAAGGCATTTATTGAAAGTGTGATTCCAGGAAGAATGCAGCCACCCATATAAGTGGAATCTTTTATCATGTCAAAAGTTGTGGCTGTACCAAAATCAATTATTAAAAGTTCTTTTTCTGGATATAGTTTTTTTGCCGCCAAAATGTCTACAATCCTGTCTGCACCGAGACCACGTTCCATATTTGGCAAAATTTTTATTTCATTTTCTACATTGTCAAGTGTTACAAACATTGGATTGATGTTAAAATATTTTTTTCCAAGCCTTGTAAAATTTTCGTTAATATTTGGAACAACTGATGAAATAACAATATTTTTAATATCTGAAATTTCTAAATTGCTGTTTTTTGCAAATTCCTTTAACATTACAAAAAGAGTATCTTCCGTAAATTCCAGATGTGTCGGTATTCTGAATGTTGCTAGAATATCGCCATTTTCATTATAAAAAATCGGTATAATATGTGTATTTCCAATATCAAATCCTAAAATCATTATTTTTCCTTTCTGTTAGTGAGTTTATTAAAAGATTAAACTCAAAATCTTGTCTAAATTTAAATATATAAAGATATTTTATTTTACAAACAGCTTGATATAAGCAACAATTGATAAAATAACGCCTATAATCGCTTCTCCGCTCATTAATCCATTTGAAATTAAAAGCAGGTTTGAGTGAGATTTTTGTGAAATTCTGTTTCCAAAAAAACTTGCAAGTCCGCCTAAAAATACAGTTGAAGTTAAATAAAACGGTACATAGATTCCAATTCCAAAAGTTAAAACTGGTAAATTTAACAGGCTAAAAAGCAGTCCCGTTACAAGTCCAATAAAGAAAATATTCAAAAACGGAATTCCATTTATTACCGTTGCTACAATTGAGGCTTGTAATGCTATCAAATCGGTATTTTCTACTGGACCGATAGTTTTATAGACTTTGAAAAATACAAAAAATAAGAATGTTATTACAAAAGAACTTGCGATTGAGCCGATTAATTCACCAAAAAGCTGTTCCGATGGATTTACTTTCATTTTATATCCTGATTTAAAATCGTTTAGAATATCGCCAGAAAGTCCGCATGCGACAGCTATAATGCAAGCCAGTAAAAATAGCGTCAGAGTGTTTAAGTTTGTAGAAAATTTTATTCCGCCAATGTTTAATCCATTTAACATTTTATTTAAAAATGAAATTATTAGGATTGTAATTATGGCATAAATTTCCATTGGATTAACTCCAGTCTTTCCAGTCGAATAACCTGCGATTATCGTGCATAAAATCGAGATTAGGACTAAAACTAATGCAAGAAATATAGGAAGTTTATAAATAAAAATTATTACAATTATTGAAATGGCTGATAAAATAAATAATTTGGTGATGATACTTCTATTTTCTGAATTATTCTTTGACTTATTTGAAAAAATAATCTTCAAAATTACAGCAATTCCAATTCCAATCATAAATCCCATTCCAAAACTATTTTTCATAATGGGAAAATCAGCAATTTTAAACATTTTTGCAAGCGGTTCCCCAACAAAAATTACAGCAGCACCGCCTAAAAACCAGACAAATGTATTTACAAATCCAAGCACATATCCGATTCCAACTAAAAGAGGCGATACATAAAAACTGAAAGGCACATTTTTTAGTGAAACTAATGCTGGAATAATAGGAGTTTTTCCCTTTGTAAAGCTGAAATCACGGAAAAGGGCGACAATAGAACTGAATAATGTTCCGAAGGCCACATAACGAATACTGTCAATATTTTTCCCAGAATCCACAAGATTGTATGCCGCTTCTCCAATTGGAAATTCCAATTCTTCTTCTTCAATTAGCTTTGAACGAAAAATGTAGGACAAAAATGAACCTGCAACGCTTCCAATCAAAATTGTGATAAAAAGCAGATGCTGATTTATGTCTGTTAATTTTCCACCTATAATAATGTAGGCTGGAACCGTGAAGGCAACTCCTCCTGCTACCATCGAACCAGCACTCATAATCGTATGTGTAATCGTAATTTCCTTATTATTCGTCTTTTTAAAGAATTTTAGTGCCATCATCGACAAAAGCGTAACCATTATCGTGGGCCATGGCAACGCTCCAAATTTCAGTACGATGTAAAAGGAGCTGGCGGATACAAGTATTGCTCCGATAATTCCAATTAAAACTGATGCGAATGTTATATTTAATCCACTGTTTTTACTATTATTTTTTTTATATGGTGTTTTTGATGCTTTCCTTTTTGCCATTAAGTTTCCTCCTCATTTTGTTGTTAAAATTTTACTTCATTTTTGGGGTATTTGTCAATGGAATTTTGTTTTATTTGTATGTTAAATTTTGGAAAAATAAAAATCCAAATAAAAATTTTGAGATAAAGTTTATTGTAACTTATAAATTTTAAAACAATTATAAGAGAATTAATATTGAAAATTATAAGAAAAAATTGTAAAATTATATAAAGAATAATTTATAAAATAAAAAAGGAGAGAAAATTAATAATGAAAAAATATTCAAAAATATTGTTTTTAGTAACAGCTTTAGGAATGGTTGCCAGCTGTACAGTGGCACCACTTACAGGGAGAAGGCAGCTTAAACTTGTGAGTGATAAAAGTGTGGCAGAAAGTTCAGTTTCTGCTTATAGACAGCTTATCCAGCAGGCAAATGCAAAGGGGCTGCTTGCAAATAACACGGCGGATGGACAGAGATTGAGAAGAATTGGAGGAAGAATTTCGTCAGCGGTGGAGCAATATCTGAATGAAAATGGAATGTCAAAAAAAGTTTCAGATTTACAATGGGAATTTAATTTAATAAAAACTAACGAGATAAATGCGTTTGCTATGCCAGGTGGTAAAATTGCCTTTTACACTGGGATATTGCCAGTTCTAAACACTGATGCAAGAATTGCATTTGTAATGGGGCATGAGATTGGACATGTTATCGGGGGACACCATGCGGAAGCCTCAAGTAATAAGGCTCTTGCTGGAATTGCTGCGACTGTGACAGATGCCGTAACAGGTGGAAATGCTGTATCTTCCCTTGTTTCAAGCGGACTTTCCATTACTCTTCTGAAATTTAACAGAACGCAGGAATATGAGGCGGACAAATATGGAATGATATTCATGGCAATGGCTGGATATAATCCAAATGAAGCAATTACTGCTCTTGAGAGAATGGATTCGATAGGCGGAGGAAAAGGTGCGGAAATTTTGTCAACACATCCATCTGGAAAAAACAGAATTGAAGCAGCCAGAAAATTCTTACCCGAAGCAATGAAATATTATAAGGCAAGATAAAACAATAAATTAAAAAATCAGTGTAAACTCCTTGTTCCAATCTTAATAGGATTTTGATAGGGGAAAAATAGTCATTGAATAAAATAATCCGAATAAAAGTATGAAAGGGAATATTGTGAATAATAAGATAAGTATAGCTCCGATGGTGGACAGGACGGATAGGAATTTTAGAAATTTTGTGAGAATGATAAATAAGGATGTTTTGCTGTATACAGAGATGATAACGGCACAGGCGATTTTAAATGGGGATTTGGAGTATATTCTGGGCTTTGATGAAGTGGAACATCCGATTGTGCTGCAAATTGCGGCAACTAATCCAAAAGAGGCATATGAGGCAATAAAAATTGCTGAAAAATATAATTATGATGAAATCAATTTAAATGTCGGTTGTCCGTCTGACAGAGTTTCAGGAAATATGATGGGAGCTTATCTTATGGCATTTCCAAAAGAAGTGGCAGATATTGTGAGTGCAATGAAAGATGCAACAAGTAAACCTGTGTCTATAAAACATAGAATTGGGATTGATGGGAAAAATATACTTCCTGACACTTTTGAGCGGACATTGCTGGATAAATATGAAGATATGATGAACTTTATTAACATTACGAAGAATGCTGGTGTGAACAAATATATAATTCACGCACGAATAGCAATACTGGCAGGACTTGATCCAAAACAGAATAGAAGTATTCCGCCACTGAGATACGATGAAGTTTACCGTGTAAAAAATGAAAACCCAGATTTACACATAGAAATCAATGGTGGAATTAAAAGTGTCAAAGAAATTGACGAGCATTTGAAATACGTGGATTCTACAATGCTAGGACGTGAAATTTACGACAATCCTATGATTTTAACTGAATTTGGTAAATATTATGGAAAGGAAATAAATATCATCCGTAAGGAAATTATAGAAAAAATGATTTATTACGTCGAAAATATGGAAAAACAAAATCTTCGTCCACATCTGTTCCTAATGCACACTCATGGACTTTTTCACAACGTACGTGGCAGTAAGGCTTGGAAAAGGACGATTAATGAACCAAAGGCAGATTCTGGGACATTGAGGGAATTATTAGAGGGAATGTAAAAATGGAAATATTGTTTTGATTAAAAAATAAAATTCTTAATTAATCGTTGTTTTAAAAGACAGCGATTTTTTTGTAATAATAAAGCAAAACTTGAAAATTATGATTATATTATTTAACTTCAAAGATTGTTTAGTTTCATTGGTTTGATATTAAAGGAAGTTAATTATAAGATAATTTTAAAATAAACTCTAATATTTCTGTGAATAAATTTTAAGTAAAAAAGTTAAATATTTTTAAAATATGACTTGTATTTTTTTATTGTTTTTGATACAATATATCGTAATAAATTTTTAAAAACTTTTATTAACAATAAAAAAACTTTAAATGTTTTTCAAAGTTAAGTGATGGTAAAAACATATTAATTTGTAGAATTTTTTATTAAAAAATTTGAATTTCAACATATGATTAAGTATTGTTATCAAATGTATCTGTATAATAAAAAAAATTTAACAAAAGTTTTTTTGAAAATGCACATATTTAAAATAAAAGGAGTTCAAAATTGGCTATTTAGTAAATTTTGTGTTTGTTAAATGTGTGGAATAATAAATTTTTCTTTGGAAATAAAAGGATTTTAAAATTACAGAAATATTATTTAACAATTAAGGAGTGTAAAACAAAATGACAAATAATCTTAGAAAAGTTTCGCAGGATTTGAGAGCATTTGCAAAAAGAACAAAAGATTTTAAATATACAGATTCTGCATTAGTTACATTTTTAATGACAGGAATAGTATCAGTTACAAGTAATTTGTTTTCAGCAACAATGGATAAAAACATAGAAAATCAGAAACAGGAGATTTCATCTTCAATAAAAGGTATGCACCAAAAGGTTAAGGAAACAAGAAGAGAAAACAACAAACTATTAAAAAATACAAATCTTGAACTTATTCAACTAATGGAACAAGGGGATCATGTTGTAAAATCACCTTGGAGCAGTTGGCAATATGGTATAAATTATTTTAATAATAACTGGAACGGGACATACAAAGGACGTGGAGATAAACAGGAAAAATATCCTTATGAAGGGATATTCCAAAGAAGTTTAAATTCTTTTGAAAGATATACTTCACCTTTAAGTAAAAATTATGGATTGTTATCTAAATCAACTAATCCATATTCAGCTTCAACAAGTAATAGAAGTGGAGTATTAGGCTACGGTATTGCAAGCACAACACCAAAACAAGAACCTTTGACAGTAATGAATGTTGATGCATCAATTAGACCAAAAGATGTATATAGAGATCCTGTAACAGCTCCTACTGTAAATGTAGCCGCACCAGTGTTACAAGCATTAAATGTACCTAATTTGTTGCCACCATCATTGGATATACCTACACCAGATCCAGTGACAGCACCTAGTAAAGTACCAACTATAAATGCTCAACCAGTTGTATCATTTAAATTTTGGGGACGTAGCTTGATAAGGGGAGGAAGTACATATAATGATAATAATGACGGTATGAATAAAACATATTGGTCAGGTTGGAAAAATGGGACAATAACAGAGACAGAATCTGCATATGAACGTGATGCATCAGGAAATGTTTTAACAAGTTCTGGAAGAACTCCAAATGTATTTTATTTAAATACAGGAAAAAGAATTCATGCAGTTGGTACTAGCTATCCTGATAGTAAATGGACACTTAAAGATGCAACAGTACATGTTGCAGGAAAGCAAGGATGGGATCCAATAGGAACTATTGCTCTACATACAGTATGGAATGGAAGTATAACAAATGTACATGGATATTTACATGGGTATGGAACATTTATATCATCTGAAACTTGGCATTCAGGAAAAGTACAGTTAAATGGTGTAGATGTAACTGTTACAGGAGAATATAATAGTGTATTTTATGGATATCCATCTTCATATTATTCTTTAGGATTTAATAATGATGATTATAACTCTTGGCATCAAAGAGGAGAATACAACGGAAGTTTAACAGCTAATATAAATGCGAAAAATAATTATATTTATACAGTTTTAGGCGTTCAAGGTGCTTTTAAAATTAAAAGTACAGGAGATTATAATATAAATTCAGATAATGACATAGTTTATTTAGGCTTAGGATACTCACCTAACTGGGAAAATCTTAGAAATAGTGGTAGTGTTAAAGATGAAACTTATGCAAAAGTTGATAAAGATTTAACACCAAGTATACAATTATCAAAAACTAATGTTAATGGAAATAGAAATGCTGTACTATATTTTGGAAATAGATATGGTTCATCATCAACACCACATTATGACGGTAATAGAGGACCTGTAGGAAATAGTGATAATTGGGCAAAAAGTATAATAGGTATATATCAAGGAGAAATAGATGTCAATGCAAAGATTGGAATGACATCTAGTTCAGTAGGAAATGTTGGGGTTTATTCTAAATCAGGACAAAGAAAAGGTATAGTTCCTACAAAAGATTTAGGAGCACCTGATAGTGTTGCAAGAGCAGCCGAAGGAAATAAGCATCCTGATTATGATCTAGATAAAGTGCACAATCTTGAAATAGGGGCAGCAAAGATATATTTTGGAAAATATTCAACAGATGGTGTCATGTTTGCAAGTGAAAGTGGTACTGTAATGGATATTGGAAAAGCTAAAAAAGCTGATAAAGATGCCACTGGAGAAACTAACTATGTAACTGAAGTAAAAGATGCAGCTGCAGCCCAAACAGAAATAAGAGATGCAGCAACAGATGTTACAAGTTCTTATGATGATAATGCAAACCAAGCAGCAACAGGAACAGTTATTGCTTATTCAACAGGTGTATGGAATAATGCTAATATGCCTGGTGGGACAGCAGCAGGATTAACAAATAAACCAAGTGAAATTAATTTATATAAACCTGTGGTTATGACAGGAAGAGCAAAACTAGATGCTTCTAATCAGTTAAATAGATCAGTAGCTTTAATAGGAGATAATAAAGGTGTAGTAAATGCAAAAGACAAAGTAACTGCATTGGGTTATTCTTCAATAGTAGCATTAGCACAAAATAATGGTGTAGTAAATGCAGCAAAAGATATTATTGCAAAGGATGGAGCAGCTGCACAAGATGCTGCAACAAAACCTTACTTATACAATAATATAGGAGCTTATGCTGGAGCAAATGGAAAAGTAAATGTGTCAGGAAATGCTGATATTTATGGTATAGGTGCAATGGCATCAGGTGCAAATGCAGTAGCCAATTTGAATGGAACTGGTAATACAATTAGAAGTGGTAAATCAGGAGCATTGGTCGCAACAAATGGAGGAAGAGTTAATTTTGGAGGAGGAACAATAACTCATTCAGAAAATTTCTCTGGTGACCATGATTCATCAACTCCATTTAATGCTGATAGTAGTTCTCATATTAACTTTACAGGAGCTACAACATTAAATATATCACATGGTGTATTAATTCCAGGAACTGCTACTGACTATGCAGCAGCAACAGGAACAACAACAAAATATAATGGAATGTCTAACGTAACTGTAAATCTTACAGGAGATAATGTAGTTTTAGCTTCAAATAATGGAATACATAAAATATGGGATGGAACTACAATAGCTAATTTAGTAAAAAGTACTATGAAAGTGGCTGCTTTTAATGATAATAAACATTCATATAAGATTTACTACATTAATGGACAATTTGATATAGACTCAAATATTGATGTAGGTAATGCATCAGATGACTTTAATAAAGTAGGATTATCAAGAGAAGTTGTCACTATAAATGCTGGGAAAACTGTTAGTTCAACAGTAGGAAAAGGATTAGCAATGGGATCTAATGACTCTGCTAATGCTGATGGAAATAATGCTAAGACTCAGTTTATAAACAATGGAACTGTTGATATCAAAGGTGGAAGTTTATCAGCAGGAACAATAGGTCTTAATATAAGTTATGGACAAATACATAATAAAAATGTTGTCAATGTTGAAAATGGAATAGGCGCTTATGGAATAAATGGAAGTACCTTAACAAATGATACAACAGGTAAAATAAATATTACTACTCAAGGTGTAGGAATGGCTGCATTTACATCAGCAAGTTCATTACAAAGTTATGGAACAGATAAGAAAATTAATGATGGTACATTAACAGCTGCTGATAAGACATTTGAAATAATAAATAAAGGTCAAGTAACTGTTAATGGAAATAAATCTGTTGGACTATATGGAGATACAAATGGAAGTTCATCAAAACTAAGTGCAGTAAATGGAGTTATAACTAATAGTGGTAAGATAACTTTAACAGGAAATGAATCAGTAGGTATAGTTTCTAAAAGAGCAACAGTTAATTTAAATGGAACAGGAAGCTCAGATATAGTTGTAGGTAAAAAAGGTATAGGAGTTTATGCTGAAAAATCACCTGTAAATATAAATTCAAATTATGGAATTGAAGTTAAAGATGGTGGAACAGGAGTATTCATTAAAAATGATGGAAGCAGTTTATCTTCTGGTTCAAACACATTTGAGTTAAAATATAGTGGTTCAAACACTGGAACAGGAGTAGGTTTATTCTATGAAGGTGGAACAGGAGCCAATATTGTAAATGGAACAAATGTAAAACTAACAGATACTGTTGGAACAACTGCTGGACTTGTAGGACTTTATACTGCTGGTGGAGGAAAGTTAACTAATAATGCAAAAATAACAGGTGATAAAGGCTATGGAATCATATCAAATGGAGCCGAAGTAGAAAATACAGGTAATATAACTTTGACAAATCCATTGACATCTTCTAAACCTAGTGTAGGAATACTAACACAAGCTGGAAATAAAATAACAAATACAGGAACAGTAACTGTTGGAAACAACTCTGTTGGTATTTTTGGAAAAGAAATAGTACAAAAAGGAATAGTAACTATTGGTAATGGTGGAACAGGACTATATAGTGAAGGTGGAAATGTTACTTTAGATTCAACAAGTAAAATAAATACTGGATCTGATAAAGCCGTTGGAGTCTTCACAAAAGGTGCTGGACAAACAATAACTGCAAATGCAGGAAGCACTATGTCAATAGGAGATAGTTCATTTGGTTTCTTAAATGAAGGAAAAGGAAATACTATAAATAGTAATGTTGCAAACCAAACATTAAGAAATGATGGAACTTATATTTATTCAAGTGATAGAACAGGAGTTGTTAATAATAATACTAAATTGACATCAATAGGTTCATATAACTATGGATTATATTCATCAGGAACAGTAACAAATAATGCTGATATAAACTTTGGAAATGGATTAGGAAATGTAGGAATTTATAGTACTTATGGAGGAAGAGCAACTAACTTAGCAGGAAGAAATATAACCGTTGGTGCTTCTTATAAAGACCCTACTGATCCATTGAAAGATAGATATGCAGTAGGTATGGCAGCTGGATTTAATGGAGATGGTAATCCTGCAAAAGCATACACAGGAAATATAGTTAACGAAGGAACTATTAATGTAAATGGTCAATACAGTATAGGTATGTATGGAACAGAAGCAGGAACAAAAGTATATAATGGTACAGCACCTGGTTCATCAGCAACAATAAATTTAGGTGCAAGTAATACTACTGGAATGTACTTAGACAATGGAGCTTATGGATATAACTATGGTACAATTAAATCTACTGGTACTGGTTTAAGTAAAGTAGTTGGAATAGTTGTTAAAAATGGCTCTACAATAGAAAACCATGGAAAGATAGAATTATCAGCAGAAGATGCAGTTGGAATTTTATCTAAAGGAAATGCAGCTGGGGCAAACCCTGGTATAATTAAGAACTATGGAACTTTCAATATCAATGGAGTTACAGATCCTACTAATTCATCAGTTATAAAGAAAGATTCAGGAGGACAAGACTTAGGAAAGTCAATGGGAAGAGTTAAAATAGATGTACCTGCTGGTTCTACCACTGGAACTATAACTGTAAATGGAAAACCAGTAGTTCCAACATTAGCAACAACAACTGCTGAAGAATATAAAGATATGCAATTGTCAAAGATTGGTATGTATATAGACACATCTAATAAGAGATTTACAAATCCTATTAATGGTTTAAGTGCATTATCTGGTTTAAAAACAGCTGATTTAATAATGGGTAATGAAGCTACACAAAATACAACAAGTAAATATATCCAAGTTGCACAAAAGATATTGGAACCATATAATGAAATGATAAAGAAAAATCCACAAATTAAAAAGTGGAATATCTATGCAGGATCATTAACTTGGATGGCGACAGTTTCTCAAAACCAAACTGATGGTACTATGCAAAATGCCTACTTAGCAAAAATACCATATACTCATTGGGCAGGAAATCAATCAACACCAGTTGATAAGAAAGATACGTATAACTTTACAGATGGATTGGAACAAAGATACGGTGTTGAAAAATTAGGTTCAAGAGAAAATCAAGTGTTCCAAAAATTAAATGGAATAGGAAAGAATGAACAAATCTTGTTATTCCAAGCTTTTGATGAAATGATGGGACACCAGTATGGAAACCTACAACAAAGAATCAATGCAACTGGAAACTTGCTGGACAAAGAGTTCAGATACTTAAAACACGACTGGAGAAATCCATCTAAACAAAACAACAAGATTAAAGTGTTCGGTATGAGAGATGAATACAACACTGATACTGCTGGAATTATTAATTACACAAGTAATGCCTACGGTGTGGCTTACGTTCATGAGGATGAAAAAATCAAGATGGGTAACTCAAGCGGATGGTATGCAGGAGCTGTAACAAACAGATTCAAGTTCAAGGACATCGGAAAATCAAAAGAAAATCAGACAATACTTAAAGCAGGAGTGTTCAAGACAATGTCACCGAAGAAGGATTACAACGGGGCATTGCAATGGACAATCGGTGGAGATGTATTTGTAGGTATTAATGACATGAAACGTAGATATTTGGTTGTGGATGACGTATTCCAGGCTAAATCTGATTATCATTCTTATGGTGCTGCTTTGAAGACTGATTTGGGATATGATGTAAGATTGAGTGAGAGAACACATTTCCGTCCATATGGAGCCTTGAAGATGGAATATGGAAGATTTAACGACATCAAGGAAGACAGAGGGGAAATGAGACTGGAAGTAAAAGGGAACGACTACTT